>JAJFUV010000253.1 GCA_021372245.1 Terriglobales bacterium | reverse complement strand
GTTTCCCCACTGAAGCAGATTCGCGACGTGTACGTCTTCGGCCTGCATCCATTTAGATAGGATCGGGTTCAGACCCTCCACCGGCCGGGCGATGTGCAGGTGGTCATCCGAGCTGTACCAACCCTGTCGCGGGAGATCGATCCACCGGGCGAGTTCCACGACAATCCGCGTGCGCTCGCCTGGCGAGATTCGCACTTCGCGCTCCTCGACATAATACTCGGGGCCCTTGTGGATCGTGAGCCGGTAAGCGCCAGGTGGCAGTGAGGAAAATGTTGAGTTTCCGGTGCTGTAGAACTCCGTTCTCCTCGTGTACGGGTTCTTGAGAGTTTTCGTCAGCTTGCCAACTGCCTCGGCCAGCGTCATACGTGCGGCCTCGGCACGGTCCAGGCAGTCGCCGTTGGCCGGCGACGCATCGTCCGCCACTTGTCCGTTCTGCTCCCTGTCGAGCAGTTCGATGCGGGCGGGCGTGGGACGGCCGCCGATCCCATCAAGAATAACGAGTTCCAGACTCCCCGGTCCGCGAGTCTGGTAGCCGGAGGTAACGAGAAGGGCCAGGAATACAAGCGCGATCGAGGCCCTGCGAGCGGGAACTCCCCAGCGTATCTTCATCGGAACTCACATCCTTTCCGTAAAGATGTCCGGCTTTGTGTCCGGTATGGCCGCAGTATAGACCCTTGGTACTCACATCTGTCAAACTTGCGCGAGGAGAGCATTGATTCCGGCAGTCACTCACCGGGTTCAGCGGAGTAAGGCCCCAATCCCTCGCAACCTTGCTGGTTAGCACCGGTGAGAAGACGCACTCCTTAGCGCAAGCAAGGAGGAATCTGGAGTGTGCGGTGAGGCCACTCGTCAGTCACCCGATTCAACTTTTCCGTGGCTGCGACCATCTGCCGGGCGTATACTGGACCCGGAAAGCCGATTCTGGGAGGGATTGCATATGCCGATTACGGTGAAGAAGATTGCTCTCTGGCGCAAGGAGGTTGAGAACACGCCGGGCGTCCTGGCCGGTGCCCTCGAACCGCTGGCCGCTGCCGGCGCCGATTTTCAGATCCTCATGGGATACCGCTATTCCGGTGACCCAAGCAAGGCTGCTATCGAACTGTATCCTGTCACGGGAAAGAAGCTCTTAGCTGCCGCGCGGACTGCCGGTCTCCAACCCACTTCCATTCCCACCTTGTTGATTGAGGGTGACAACAAGCCTGGGTTGGGCGCCGACTTCACCTGGGGGATTGCCGACGCGGGAGTCAATTTGGCTTTCTTTGTGGCACAAGTGGTTGGCAGGAAATACTCGGCCGTCATCGGCTTCGAGTCCGAGGAAGATGCGCGGAAAGCGGCCAATCTGATTAAGAAGGCTACGACCGGGAAAAAGAAGTGAAAGTCGCGAGCGTGTTGTCCTGCAGTCGTGACCGGCGCCACCGCTCGTTTTACCCGCTGCCTCTCGTGCGTCGCGAGTTCCTGCGCCTGCTCGGTGCCGGGACAGTTGGCGCGACAGTTCGGCCGGCCGTTGTTTCGGGGCCTACAGGAAAGCCGCTGGCCGGCATCTTCCCGATCGCACAGACGCCTTTCACCGGCTCTGGAAAATTGGATGTAGACACGCTCGCGCGCGAAGTGGAGTTTGTCAACCGCGCCGGCGCTCACGGCTTCGTGTGGCCGCAGATGGCCAGTGAGTACACGACGCTCTCCGAGTCCGAGCGAATCGCGGGCGCCGAGGCGATCCTTCAGACGGGGAAGAGATTGAGGGCCGCCATCGTGATTGGAGTGCAGGCCGACGACGCCAAGACAGCAGCTGCGTATGCGCGTCATGCGGAGCGTATCGGTGCGGACGCCATCATCGCGATTCCTCCGGCTAAGCGAGATGACGACGCAGCACTCGTCGATTACTACCAAGCCATCGGCGCAGCCTCACGGCTCCCCCTGTTCGTGCAGGCGGTCGGCGACATGAGCGTAGATTTGTTGCTGCGGTTAACCAAGGTCGTGCCGGCTTTTCGGTACGTGAAGGACGAAGCAGGCTCGCCGTTGGCCCGCATCGGTCCTTTGCGGGCAAGATCGGGTGATGCCCTCAAGGTTTTCACTGGCGGCCACGGCATCACACTCCTTGATGAACTCAAACGAGGTGCGTCAGGAAGCATGCCGGCGGCGGCGTTCGTCGACATTTACGCGTCCGTGTGGAGATTGTGGCAGGCCGGCAAGCGCAGGGAGGCGATGGACTTGTTCGGCAAGGCGCTGCTGCTGATCACTGAGGTCCAGGCATACGGCATTGAGTCACTCAAATACATCCTTCAACTCCGGGGAATCTTCCCGAATCATGCGGTGCGCTCGGGCAAAGGCAGTGCGCCGCTGGACGAGTCAGGCAAGCAGACACTTCGCGACATCCTCGAATTCGTGAAGCCCTATCTCAAGGCATAGGTATGGCCAGACACAGCGTTTCGCGCCGGGGATTCTTTGGGGCTGCCACCGTCAGCCCGGCCGCCCGTGCGTGTGCGGCAATAGGGATCAGCGCCTCAGATCTTCCCGACCTTACCATCAAAGAAGTCAAAGTCCATATGACGAGGCACGGCCAGCTCGCCTGTGTCATCACCAATGGGGGCATCGAAGGCAATTACACACTGGCCGAGCGATATTGGCATCCGGACTGGGACAACCGGGGCTGGCTCGACTTTGCAAAACAGACGCTGTTGGGCAAGAATGTGCTCGGCCGAGCTGCGCTGACCTCCTCATGGGATCCTCCGAAACGCCGCCGCGGGCAAAGCCCCTACGCTTCGGCCATCGATAACTGCCTCTGGGACATCCTGGGAAAGGCCGTTGGCTTGCCCGTTTACCGTATTCTTGGCGCTTACCGTGACCGCGTGCTGGCTTACGCCAGTTCCCAGCATCTCAAGACGCTAGACGAGTTCGTGGAGTCCGTACTCAAGTGCAAGGCCGAGGGATTCAAAGCGTACAAAATCCACCCGCCGGAAATTCCACCACGCGGTGGGAGTGACTATAAGCTCGATATCGAGATCTGCAAGGCCGTCCGCAAGGCCGCCGGCGATGATTTCCAGTTGCTGATGGATCCGGTTGGGGTTTACTCGCGTCGCGAGGCGATGGTGGTCGGGCGCGTGTTGGACGAGCTGAAGTTTGTGGCATACGAAGATCCGTTGCCGACCACTGACATCGAAGGCTACGTCGAACTGTGCCGTGCATTGGACGTGCCGGTTCATGCCGGTGAGTTCATTTTCTCGATCTATGGTTACGCCGAATACGTACGCCGCCGCGCAGCGGACGTGTTGCGGTTCATCGTAGACAATGTGGGCGGGATCACCGGCGGGATGAAGATCGCCGCCATGGCCGAATGTTTCGGCTTGGAGTGCGCGCCGCACAATTGGGGGGACACGCTGGACCACGCGGTCCACTTCCATTGTGAACTGGCCATGCCGAACAACGCCTTCTTTGAAATGACAGTGCCCCAGGGCGCCTACGATCGGCCATACATGAAGGACCGTATCCGCATCGCCAAGGATGGTTACGTCTACGCACCAACAAAGCCAGGTCTCGGCTACGAGATCGACCGGAACATCCTGGACAACGTGACCAACCGTGTCGAACGGTAAGTCGGGCGGCACCGGTAACGAGCAGGTCGCTGGCCGTTCCGACGCCACCGAGGGCCATCAAACCCCGTATGGCCCACGAAGGCGATCCTATTGAAACCACAAGGGAAAAGGATCGCCAAGCAGTGCTGCCCTAGTAGACTTTCAGAAACGGACTGAACCCGATTTGCCGCAGGGAGGATGCGGTGCTGGCTATCTCATTCGGCTGTAAGGGGCCGACGAGCACACGATAGCTGCTCGCGTCCGTGTCGGCTACGATCCCTCCTTGGAAGCCCCTCCGCGCTAGTTCCGCCCAGACACTATCAGCCACGCCGCGGCCTGCCGCTGCTACTTGCAGGTACCTCTGTCCTGACCTAGGTTTCAACGAGAGGTGTTGCACGGATCCGCGCGTATGCGCTGCACCTGCCCGCGGCCCAGGGGTTTCCCAATGTTCGCTCGGTGGGGGAGGCAGTTCCACAAACGAGGCGCCTGATGCGTCCGGAAAATCCTGCGATTGGTTCTCAGCGCCTTTGGCCGACGGTATGCCTCCGGCGGGTTTGAGTGTCCTACCACCCACGTACCCCAGGCTCATGGCGAGACCCGCGACGACCACCGCCACGAACGCAAGGGCGATGATCTGCGGCCTCGTGAGCGTCACACCGTGCTGGACGGGCACCTCGTCCACAGACATGGAATCTACCTCCGTGCCGTCGTTTTTTCGCCTATCTGTCTATCGGCGGCCCGAGGTGAACTGCTTAGGCTGTCATGCCACCGGGCTTGCGAGTGGGCTAAGGGTACTGCTTGGGTCCAGGACCCTTAGTACTTCTTGAATCTTGGAGATGCACACCTGAACGGGCAGGATTGTTTCAGGGGGAAGCCGACGGTCTGCATACCACCAGAGAGGCAGCATTCAGACCTGCCGGCGTACGGATATGTCGATCTTTACGCACGACGGACACATAAGCCGTGACGCGCTTTCGCTGCAAATCCTGGATGACCTGCCCGCATCGTGGGTCATTCCCGTCGAGAAGCATCTGTCCTTCTGCTATCGTTGCCAGGCGGACCGGATGGAAATCAGTGAGTTGATTGCCGATTTGAGGAGGCTAGCCAAGCAACCTCCGCCGCGAGACCGGCGCGCGTCGACGGTGAACTAACAGGTGTAGAAGAGTCGGGTGGCGTGGCACGCACAACTGGCACCTGCTCATGTGCGTACGGAAGCGTTTTTATTTCAATGCCTTCGCGAAACTGAGGGCGCTGCTCCATGAACCCGGCATGACGTACCAAACGAGGTTTTTCTGGGCGATGCCGTCGAGGGCTTCGCTTGAGGTCAGGTGAAAGTTGCGGTTGCGCCACATGTAGTCGCTATTGAAGCTGCCGCCGACCTGGCCCTTGGGAAAATTACTGCTCGGCATGGCCACGGCCAGCCCGGTAGTGCGCTCTTGATCCCTGTACCAGCCGCCGGCGATGTAGTTGGTGGCCGATGAGTTACACGGACAATTCTCAGGACTCACGGCGCGCACGTCGAACTCCCAGGGCATGTAGTCGGCGAAATCGTAGCCGAATTCGCCGATCTTCTCATCGGCGATGTGCGTGAAGCGTTCTTCCAGCTTGAGGTAATACTTCGGTGTGCCGGAAGGGTTGGTCACCCAACTGGCGCGCGTCTCGAGCGTGTAAGGCGAGGCATAACTGAGCGGGAACATATCGTTCACCCGGCCGCCCCAAACGGCGATGAGAGGCTTCTCGTAAAAGCCGTTGTTGTGGTTGAAGTCGAGCATCATCGTCAGGATGGTAATGGCTTCGGTGCCTTTGCAGGCTACGCCGACCACCGGCGAGAAGGCCGAACCGTCGCCCGCTTGTGTGGGATTGTAATCGCCGGGCCAGGGGCCGCGCTTCATGGAGGCGTGGAAAGCCATCTGCAGCAGCCCCCCGCCGTTCCATCCCCAGGTATGTTCGACGCTCGTGTACTTGTAAGAGACAATAGCGCCACCGGAGGTTGTATCGAAGAGGACGGTCTGCTCACCGGCCGGGTCTTTGATGACGACGGCGTTGTCCACCTGACCGGGCTGCATCTGAAAGGTCGTGGTCTGGCAGGCCACGCGCACCGCCTCTTTATCGGGTTGCTGGGCCGCCGCAGCCAGCGCAATGGGGATCGCAACAATGATCAGATTACGCATGGTCCCCTCCTACTGTGAAACACCTTCCGCGAAGGCCCGCGCTTGGGTCCAGGCTCCGGCACACACATACCAGGTGAAACGGTTGGCGCTGACACCCTCGATTGGCTTGGCCATGACCGCGGCGAAACTGCGCCTTTCCGCGGCCCACACTGCGCCGTACATGAGCACGACGAACTCGGAGTTCTCACGGATGAAGGCCCGGTTAGTCTTCCATCTCGACGCGGGAGCCACGATGGCGAAGCCCGACGTGCGTGCCTCGTCCTCATAGCGGCCCGCTGCGAGCACCGGCGTGGTGGCGCTGGTGCATGGCGTTTTCTCGGTGCAGTTCTCGGGATAGCGGGCTGTGTGGAGGAAATCCCAAGGCGCGGCGCCTTCCAGGAACCACTCCAGCTCGGGTGCCGGTTCCGGGCGCACGTTCACCACGCCCTGGTCCAGTTTCAGGTAGTACTTCGGCGAGCCGCCGGGGTTCTCGATCCAAGTGGCATTGGTTTCCACGGCGAAGGGCGTCGCGTAGCCGGGAGGAAAGCTGTCGCTGATGTTGCCCTTCCAGACGGCGAGCAGGGGTTCTTTCTGGAACGAGCTGTTCTGGGCGCGATCCACCATCATCGAGAAGGCGCGGAAGGACTGTTGCCCATTGCACGCCACTCCCGACACCGTGGAAGGGATCCCCATACTGGTATGCCCCTGGGTGGGGCTGTAGGAGGACCAGTAGGGGCTCAGGTGCTGCAGTTCGTTCTCGGAACCCCCGCGGGGAACGTACAGGTTGATGCCAGCGCCCGCACTCTGGCCATA
>JAJFUV010000244.1 GCA_021372245.1 Terriglobales bacterium | reverse complement strand
ACATATCGCGGACTCGGTGCGCGGTCTCGACACTGCGCTGGCCCGGCTCGACCACCACCATCATCAGGTCCACGCCCATAGCCGTGCCGCGGCCTAGGTGTTCGATGCCGGCTTCCATATCCAGGATGACCACATCGCCCGACTTCAATACCACGCTGCGCACCAACGACTTCAGCAGGACGCTCTCCGGGCACGCGCATCCCGCTCCTGCCCTCTGCGCCGCTCCCAATACCAGCAGATCCACTCCGGCAAAGTGTGTGCCGTATTGTTCGGCGATGCCGGAAACATCCGGATTCAAGCGGAAAATCTGGCCGAATTCCCGTGCCTTAGCTCCGGTGCGCTCCTCGATGAGCTGGCGCTCCTCGCTGATGGTGTGCATGCTACGGCGCACTTCGGGCGGAATGCCAAGCGCGGAAGCCAGGTTGGCATCCGGGTCGGCATCCACTGCAAGAACGCGGTGACCTTCGGCCGCCCACAAGCGGGCCAACGTGCCCGCCAGCGTAGATTTGCCCACGCCGCCTTTGCCGGAAATCGCGAGTTTCAAACTCAATCCTTCTTCTCCTGAGGGGTGCGGCCAAGTTCGGTGAGACACTCCTCGGCCGATTTGCACCATGCCGCGCAGGAAAGATCGTTGCGGGGGTTCAGGTTCGCCGCGCCGCACCCGGGGCACTGGCGTTTCAGGTCGGTCTTGAAAAACTCGATCGCGCGGCCGCACTTCGTGCAGGGAACCTCGAAGATGTCTTCGGGCTTCCAGTAGCGCGTATCCTGACCGGGGCAACTCGGTTTTGTCATGGGGACGTCAGCCAGTTTCTATTGTTTCACGCGAGACGGCTGGGCGATAGAGTGGCGGGCGACTGCCCCCTATCCGGCCAGGCCACCCGATAGTCTTGGTTAGCGCAGGTGCTGGCGGAGGAAGTCGACGGCGCGCTCGAAGAGCGCCGCGCGGGCAGGATCGTTCATCCGGCCATCGAATCCGTGGCCGGCACCGGGCACTCGCACGTACTCATATCGCACGCCGTGCTGTTTGAACAAGCCGGCCATCTGGTCGGACTGGCCCACCGGAACGTCGGTGTCGTTATCCCCATGCAGCAGGATAGTCGGCGGGAACTTCTTCGTGACATTCGAAGCCGGACACCACGGGCGGAACGCCTCCGGATGCTCGGCCGGATCCACCCCAGCCACTTCCTTCGGCCACCAGCCCTGCTGCCGGAGGAACAGATAGTAACGGCCGCGCGGATTCCAGCCGGTGGTTCCGGATAATGGCTTCACACCCACAGCCGCGCGTGCTTCCTGCTCCGGGACGGCCGGTTGACGCGAGTAGAATGGGTCGGGCTTCGAGTACCATTCCGCGATCAGGTCACCATACCCATAGAAGGACACGAGTGCGCGTGGAAGTGGTTTGACGCGGTAGCCGGTAGTGAGGGTCAGGTAGCCGCCCGCCGAGTGCCCAACCACTGCGACGCGCTTAGGATCGATTCCCGCACGATTCTTTCCGTTCTTCTGCACCCAGCGCCAGGCGTCCTCGACGTCGGAGAGGATCTCGGGCAACTTCGTCTCCGGTGCCAGCCGATAGTCGATGGACACAACGTTGAAACCGCTGTCCAGGTATCGCTGCAATTGCTTCGGGTGGATACCCGTGCGGCTGCCTCCGATCAACGCGCCGCCGTGAATCCAGAAGATGCCGGGGCGCAGTGCTTTCCCCGGTCCGCGGTAGACATCCAGTTCGATTTTCAGGTCAGCTACCGTCTTGTAAACGTAAGTGGCTTTCTCAGGCCGGGTCTCAGCGGCCAGGGGCGCGAGCGCGGCAATCAGCGCAACGAAGGCTGCTCGTCTCATGGCGCCCATCCTATCTCATTTTGCATGCTAACCTGATGGCACGAACACAATGAACGGCTACCAACGCATCCAGGCGGCGTTCCGCGGCGAAGCAGGCGACACGACTCCCATCATGCTGCACAACTTCATGATGGCGGCGCGCGAGGCGGGAGTGAGCATGCGCGAGTATCGCTCCAATCCGGAAACTATCGCGCGGTCTTTCACCCAGGCCGTCGAAAAGTACGCGTACGACGGCATCCTCGTCGATATCGATACGGCCACGCTGGCTGGCGCCGTGGGTGTCCCGGTGGATTTTCCAGAAGACGAGCCGGCGCGGTGTTCGGGCAAGGCGCTCGCAGGCCTGGAAGCAGTTGACGATCTGGCGCCCGTCGATATTTCGACATACCGGGAAGTGGCGGTCTGGCTGGAGGCCACGAGCCTTTTGGTGAAGCGCTTTTCCAACGAGATCTTCGTGCGCGGCAACTGCGACCAGTGCCCTTTCGACCTGGCGGCGCTAATGCTCGGCATCGACGAATGGATGCTGGCGCTCACCGACCCGTCCCAGCACGGGCGCATCCACCGTCTGCTTGAATACACGACCAGCATCACAAACCAGTTCCTTACCCTGATGGCTTCGACCGGAGCGCACATGCTCTCCAACGGCGACAGCCTGGCATCGCCCGACATGGTTTCGCCCAACATCTACCGTCAGTTCGCGCTGCCGTACGAACGGCGCGTGGCCGCTCATGCGGCGGGCCTAGGTTTGCCTTACGTGCTGCACATTTGCGGCAAAACGGACCGCATTCTCGAAGACATGGTTTCGAGCGGCGCACAGGGACTGGAACTAGACTACAAGACCGACGTGCAACTGGCGCGCGCGAAGCTCGCGGGCAAGATCGTGTTTCTCGGCAACATCGACCCGAGCGGAGTGCTGGCCCTGGGCACTCCGGGCCAAGTGGAGGAAAAGACGCGCGAATTGCTCGACGTCTTCCGCGGCGAACCGCGCTTCGTCTTGAACGCCGGCTGCGCTATCCCATCGACCACGCCGCCAGAGAACCTGCGGGCCATG
>JAJFUV010000235.1 GCA_021372245.1 Terriglobales bacterium | reverse complement strand
AGGCAGAGGCCGACGATGGATAGCACGCCGCGCGTCCAGAAAAACAGCGCCAGAAATGGCACGGAGGCGATCATCGAAATCAGAATCACGTTGCGGCCGCCGAAACGATCCGCCAAGTGGCCACCAAGGAAACCGCCCAGCGCGCCGGCAGCCAGGTAGGCGGTGAGGATGTAACTGGCCTTCGCGGGGGTGTACCCGCGCTCCAGGTTCAAGTACAGCGGAAGGAATTGCGTAAAGCTGACCTGTACCACCGACCGCAGGAATACCAACAGATACAGGATGGTGAGCGGTCGCGCCACCGCCTTGAGCGGCGCCCAATCGAACCGCTCGCGGCTATTCGGGTCGCCTGGCGCATCCGGCAGCGTGATGAACAAAAGCATGCTGACGAGCACGCCGGGAACCGCGGCCACCCAGGTGTGGCCCAGGCCCAATCGCGTGGCGATGGTGGAGAAATACGTCGGTCCCAGCGCCGCGCCGAGCGTGCCGGCACTGATGAAGGCGGCCATCCACGCCCCACGGTTCGTCTTCACGCCGTAAGTTACCCTCGAAGATGCCTGAGGATGGAACGCGGCCGTGCCCGCGCCCCCGGCTAACACCATTGCGAGCAGCCATTTGAAGTTTGGCGCGATGCCGAGAGTCGAGATGAATACGCCCGCGACAGCCGGCGACAATGCGGTGAACAGTTTCGTATGAAAACGGTCCGAGAGAAACCCGTACAACGGCTGCATCACCGACGAGGAAAAGATCAGGGCGCCACCGAGGATTCCCGCTTCGGTGAGAGTCATCCCGAAGCGCCGGACCAGCAGCGGCTGCAGTGCGCCAAGTGCGCAGGAATACAGGTCAACGCAGAAATGACCGAGTGAAAGAAGAATCAGAGGAATTGCCAATTTCCCTTCATTATAGCGAGCCGCTGCTCGCGCAGCCGCCGAAGGGTGCAGAATCTGGTGACGAAGGCCATGTAAGCTTCAGCGAACGTGAGCGCGACGGTATATCTGAAGCAAAGCGCGCTGCCGAAGTAACCATCCACGCGGCGGCCGAGCCCCTCCGGCCGCCCATTCGCTAGTCCAGCGGCACCGCGTTGACCTTCGGCACCGCGCGGTGCGCGTAGTTGATCTGCTCGGCAGATGCCGCACTGAAGCGCCACTTCTGCCCCGGCGCGATCCGGTCGGTCATCGCGAGCGCCATCCCGAACTTCGTCCCGTCTTTGTACTGCAGTTCGTAGACGATGCTGACGTTTCCAAGAGCATAGGTGCACTGGTTTTGCGCCGTGCCGACGATGTGGTGGACGTCGCGGAAGAGCTTCCGGCGCGAGTCGTCCTCCAGGATCACCAGGCACTTGCGCGAATCGTTTTCGGTGCGCAGGTAGCGCGTGCCTTGGGGAGGCTTCTTCGCTTGGGCAGCACCGACCAATGCGCACAGAAGCAGTGCAGCAGCAAATTCTCGCATATTTCCTCCGGTCGTCGAGCCACGTCATTCAATTCGTAAACTAGCCCACTACCTGCTGATTCAGACTGATCGACTACCGGGGCGACACAGTTAAGCGCGACGCTGCTTGTTTCTTTGTCCCAGAGAAGACGGACGACGCGAGAATCCAGCCTGCCTTCATGCGCTCAGAAAATGGTATGTCTTTGCTAGTTTGTAGGCTTGTCAGGTCGAGGTCGACAGTCAGGATAGCACGAAAAAAGGCGGCGGTCGGATTCGCCGGAACACCTTTAACAGCGTACACTCCCGGCAGAACTTCTGCGCAGTCGTATTGCACTAGCTCGTGGACAGCCTTCCTTTTCTGAAGGCCGGATAGTTTCAATGCTTTGTAAAGGTCTTCGGCACACTCCGCGTCTTTTGCGACTATCGGTGCGATGACCCATTGCGCGGGCTGTGGATCATCCCAACTGAGCGGCCTTTCTTGCGCGCTCGCGATCGAAAGATAGCCCGCAACCACGGCGAGAACAGCAGCGTTTCGTATCACTATGCCTCCTCCGTTTGTCTTGGATTCAGAACAGAAAACAGAAGGTATCAGCACTATTGACGCTAGGTCCTTAACCTGATTAGGTTAGTGCAGATCAGACAGTATACTCTACAATGCCGGTTCTTGAGTAGATCACCATTTACGACCTTTGACTTGCGAGCCCTCGGGACGGCTCGAATTTTCTCCAGTTGCAATGCGCCAAGTGCGCAGGAATACAGGTCTACGCAAAAATGACCGAGTGAAAGAAGAATCAGAGGAATTGCCAATTTCCCTTCATTATAGCGAGCCGCTGCTCGCGCAGCCGCCGAAGGGTGCGTGGCACGGTACAGAGAACCGTGCGAGCTTCAGGGTTTTCCGACAGGGATCTCACGCGTGCCGCCCTCGGCGCCGTAAATCCGGATTACCTGGGGCTCGCGCGGTTTGTCGGTCTCCTCTGTCGCCGAAGCCGCCGGTACCTGGACCCGCTTGATTCCGCCCGGCATTGCGGCCCGCAACGAGCGGAAACTCCTCTCCAGTTCCGCTTCGTCGAGGTGGAGGCCCATGTGGACCCTTGAACCTTCCACCGCCACCTGTACCTTCCCCGCGAGCGATGCCATCTCCGGATTGTTGGGCTGCTGCATGGCCATGCCCATCATCATCCGTAGTCCCCCGGCCAGCGCCGAGGCAGACTGCGCGGACTTGGCGACGACGTTTAGCTCGAGTCCCATCCCGTCCCGCAGGTTCAGGCCGAGGTCGTAGCCGGTGACATCGGAGAGCATCCTGGCTGATGGCGCCGCTGAAGCTGGAAACATCCCGGGCGCCACTACGCCGGCAAACCAAATGTCGTTCGTGGCGGCCAGCGAGGCGGCGCGCCGATAGAGCGCGGAGGTCCTCGGCATCGATACGCCCCGAAGCGCCGCACTCACCGAGTTCAGATCCCCGATCAACAAGATTCCCGGTTCGGCCAGCGCGAGCGCACCCCCGGCTCCCCTGGTCCGCTGTGAGACCAGGATCTCCCTGCCCGCCATCATCCGCACCCGCGCGCCCTGTCCCAGCAACGATGCCCGCACTGTGGCCCAGTCGAAGCGGCCTTCCACTGCCAACAGCCCTTTTTCGGGGGCCTGCGCCATGCCCTGCGGGGGCATGGGCGCCGAGAGGATGATCCGGTCCATGGCGTCAAACACGTTCATCTGCGCCAGACCCGGCATCCCGGGCATGGTGGCCTGCGACATTGTGGAGCGCAATTCCTGCCCGAGCTTTGAACCAGCCACACGGCGCCATTCGAGGCCCAGGATGAGATTGCTCTCCGGGTGCGTATAGCGCCAGAGCGCCTGCGCCAGCCCGTTGTCCGGAATGCACAATCCGATCAGTAAAAGGGCGATGCCGCGAGCCCCGGTGCGTCGGTGCATACAACCTCCCATAGCCGAACCGTACCATCCGGGGAACGTCAAGCCCATCGGCCGTTTCGCCTAGTTGCGCCTAATGGCTCTGCCTGAGCCGGCAAAGGGCAGTTTGCGGGAACAACCCGTTTCGGCGTAACGTATCAGATTACAGAGGAATAGAAATGCCGTATTGCTGCCAGTGCGGAACCAGCGTCACGCCAGTCGATGTTTACTGCGGCTGTTGCGGAGCTCGGCAGCACAGTAGCGCGTCGCCACCGCCACCTCCGCCGGGAGGTGGCGCGTCTTCCATGACGCCCCGCACGGCTTCCATGCTCTGCTACATCCCCTTCGTCGGCTGGATCGCATCCATCGTGGTGTTGGCTTCGGAACGGTTCCGCCATGACCGCACAGTACGTTTCCACGCATTTCAGGGGCTTTACCTCTTCGTGATCTGGCTGATCGTGGACCACGTGGTGGAGCCCATCCTGGGCTTTGGAGTCATGGGACACATGCACTTGGCCGGCTTGGCCAAGGTCTTCATGATCGTGGTCTGGGTTTTCATGCTGATCAAGACCGGCCAGGAGCAGTTCTTCAGCCTGCCAATTGTCGGCGAGCTTGCCGACCGGTCGATTTCGGAACAGAAGTAGTACTGACCGGCGCCCTTTTCCTCCCACTCAAGTGTGGTTCCCTAAGTGCTTTTTCAATTCGGCATGGGTAGCGATTCGACCGATGAAGCCACTAAGTGAATGACACGTATGGGCCTTCCTCGCGACGCCCGATTCCGCTACGGCCGACGAAACTCCCAATGCCCGGTAGATTTTGCATGTTTACTGAGAAAGCATTACCGACGACAACATATCCAGGAAGAGGGTGAGGAAAATGAACGCTGCACGTAGTGCATGGAATTGGCAGATCGCAGTAGCCCCACTGGTCCTTGCGTGCTGGGCAACTACGATGTGGGCCGCGGAGGACAAACTCGTATTCCAAGGTGCGGTTGAAGTGTTACCGCAAGTACAACAGAACCAACCTGCAAGTCTGATCGGCACGTGGACCGTCTCCGGGCGTTCTGTGATCGTTACGGCCAACACTGAAATTGACCAGGACAGGGGGCCGGTGGCCGTCGGATCCTGCGTGATGGTGATGGGGACGGAGAACCCGGACAAGTCCGTCGCTGCGTCTGAGATTAGGACCAAATCCAGCCAGGGAGGGTGCGTCAGCGCGCCGCCGCAAGATGAAGACGGGGTTGAGTTTCGAGGATTGATCCAGAACTCGGTGCAGCAGGCGTCCAACACGAATCTGACGGTCGGAGGCCGGACCGTTCAGGTCTCCCCGACCACGGTAGTCCTGCCGCATGGCGCTCAGCTCGCGGTTGGAACTTGCATCGCAGTGCAAGGCAGCCTCAACGGGGACGTTGTTGCGGCATCGAGAATCCAGCAGTTGGGGGCTGGCGCCTGCCATGCCGGACCCGGCTCCGGCGACGGGCCACGGCTGGTAGGCCTGGTGGAGACAATTCCCAACGGTCAACTTGGCGACTGGAAGGTGGCCGGCCAGACTGTGCGCGTCACCGCCGATACACGCCTGGAAACAGAGCGGGGCGCAGCCCAGGTAGGCTCGTGCGTAGAGGTTCGCGGCCAGTGGCAGGCCGGCGTCATTCTGGCCTCCTGGCTGGAAGTGGAGGACCTCTCCGAGTGTCAGAAGCACTCCCCTGGAAGCTTTGAAATGACCGGGATCGTGGAAACCAAGCCGGCATCGGGTAATGTGGGCGACTGGGTCATCAGCGGCCGCACCGTGCGAGCGGGGGCAAGCACGGTCTTCGATGCCGCTGCGGGAACACTGATCGTCGGAGCGTGCGTCGAGGTGGAGGGCACGCTGCAAGCCGACGGCGTGCTGGTCGCCACTCTCATCAAGGTGGAATCGCAGAGCGGGATGTGCATCCTCAAGCACGGCGTCAGGGGAGGAGCGAGTTTCTCGGATTTCGCGATCTCGCCCGGGCAGATCGTCAGTGTTTTCGGCATCAACATCGGCCCGGCGACCGAAAAGCCATTGATGGTTGCACCCAACGACCGGGTCGCGGACAAACTGTCGAACACGCGGGTTCTGTTCAACGGCGTGCCTTCGCCGATGCTTTACGCTTCTCAGGGGCAGATCAACGCCGTGGTGCCTTGCGGCGTGGTGCCTGGGACGGACGCCATGGTGCAGGTGGAATCGAACGGCGCCTGGTCGAATACCCGCTCGGTAGCGGTAGTGGCCGCCTGGCCCGCTATTTTCACGCTGTCGAACTCCGGCAAAGGACGTGGTGCCATCCTCAACGTAGGTGACGCCGGAGCGCGGACTGTGAACACACCGTCGAACCCCATCGCTCGCGGTGGGATGGTGGAGATCTACGCCACGGGACTCGGACAAACCACCCCGGCCTGTGTGGACGGCGCGATCACGCCGCAGAACGGGCCTTATCCAACGCCCACGGCGGCCGTTACGGTGGCCATTGACGGTGAGAACGCGCCAGTCACCTTCGTGGGCTCGGCACCGGGCTTCGTGTACGGCTTGTTCCAGTTGAACGCCCAAGTTCCGGCGGATGCCGCGACTGGCCCCAACGTAGAAATAAAGGTCAAAGCAGGAACCGCGACTTCTCCGGACGGGGTAACCTTGGCGATCCGCTAGCCGAAGTTCCCTTGCGATGATGACGGTCAGGGCGTTCACGTAAACTGGGAAGTAGATGAGCGTTTTGACTGTTGTCAGGCACGGACAGGCTTCTTTTCTCGCGGAGGATTACGACAAACTCTCCTCCATCGGCGAGCGGCAGGCCGCGGCACTAGGCGAGTATTGGGCCCGTAACCGTGTGAAGATCGACGCCGTTTACACGGGTCCCAAGAAGAGACAGATCGACACGGCGACCATCGCCGGCGCCGCTTACACGGGCGCGGGCCTTCACTGGCCTGTGCCCGTCGTGCTGAAGGGCCTGGACGAATACCGTGTGGACGAAGTGATGCGCCGCTACGTGCCGGATCTGGCCGCGGCCGACCGCCGGGTCGGCGAGTTGCGCCGGGCCGTTCAGAAAGCCAAAGGTACTCCGGCGCTGCCCATAGCCATCGAAAAGCTGTTCCGCCGCGTATCCACGATGTGGGTACAAAAGGATTTCGACGCGCGGGACGTCGAGGACTGGAGCCAGTTTTCCAGTCGGGCACGGGAGGCGCTGGCCGAAACGCGCAACCATGGACGCCGCGGCGCTCACGTGGTGGTGGTCACCTCCGCCGGCCCTACGGCCGTGGCACTGCAAACCGCCCTTGGTCTGGACGATGTCGCCACACTCGAACTGAGCTGGCTGGTCCGCAACACAGCCTGCTCGGAGTTCCTGTTTTCGGGCAATCGCTTCTCATTGTGGAGCTTCAATACCACTCCGCATCTGAGCGACGCCACGATGATCACCTACCGCTGATCAGGCGTCCAGCTTCTGCTTGAGCAGTTTGTTGAGCGCTTGCGGATTGGCCTGCCCACGCGTGGCCTTCATGGCCTGCCCCACCAGGTAGCCGATGACGGTGGTCTTGCCGCCCTTATACTGCTCCACCTGCTTGGGATTCGAGCGCAGCACCTCGTCGACAACCTTTTCGAGCGCGCCTGAATCGCTGATCTGCTTCAATCCTTCGCGTTCGATGATGGTGCCGGCCGCTTCACCCGACTCGAACATCTTCGGGAAAATCTCCTTGGCCAGCTTGCCGGAGATTTCGCCCTGGTTCATGCGGACCAGCAGGTCGCCCAAGTGTTCCGCGCTCACGGGCGAGCCGGCGATCTCCTTGCCAGCGGCTTTGAGCGCGCCCGCCAGATCGCCCATCACCCAGTTGGCGGCCAACCGGGCATCACCAGCGCGCGCGGCGACGATTTCGAAATAGTCGGCGATATCGCGCGATGCCGTCAGCACCTGCGCGTCGTACTCGCGCAAGCCGAGGTCGTTGATGAAACGTGCGCGCCTAACGGCGGGCAGCTCGGGCATGGAGGACTTCACGCGGTTGAGCCACTCATCGCTGATGCGCAGTGGCACCAGGTCGGGCTCGGGGAAGTAACGGTAGTCGTGCGCCTGCTCCTTGCTGCGCATTCCCTCGGTTTCGCCGGTTTCCGAATCGTAGAGCCGTGTTTCCTGAACGATGGTGCCGCCGCCTTCGATGACCGCCACCTGGCGCGCGATTTCGTAATCCAGCGCCATCTTCACGAAGCGGAACGAATTCAGGTTCTTCACCTCGACCTTCGTGCCCAACTTCCCGGCACCCTTCAGGCGCACGCTCACGTTGGCGTCGCAACGCAGGTGCCCCTTCTCCATGTCGCAGGTGGACACGTTCACGAACTGCATAGTCTGTTTGAGCACGGTGAGGAACTCGTGAGCTTCGTCGGAGCTGCGCATTTCGGGCTCGGTGACGATCTCGATGAGCGGCGTTCCCGTGCGGTTCAGGTCGATATAGGTGAAGCGGGCGGAGTCCTTGAACCCCTCGTGGATGCTCTTGCCAGCGTCGTCTTCCATGTGCACGCGCGTGATGCCCAACCGCTTGGTTTCGCCGGCGACTTCGACGTCCACCCAGCCGTGCTCGGCGACTGGCTGATCGTACTGCGAAATCTGGTACCCCTTGGGAAGGTCCGGGTAGAAGTAGTTCTTGCGGGCGAACCGGGAGACTGGATTGACCCGGCAGTTCAGCGCCAGGGAGGCGGCCATGGCCATCTCGACAGCCTCGCGGTTCAGCACCGGCAGCGCGCCGGGCATACCCAGACAGACCGGACAAACGTTGGTGTTGGGCGGCGCGCCGAAGCTGGTCTGGCAGCGGCAGAAGATTTTGGTCTGGGTGGCCAACTGAACGTGGACTTCCAGGCCAATGACTGCTTCGTACTTGGAGAGCACTTCCGGCGCCACTAACGCCTCAACATCGAAGGACATTACTCCATTATAGGAGGGGCCGAGATGCCGCTTTGTCTTCCATCTCCGGCTCGCTATCGCGCGATAGCTCGCGTTCCGCCTTGCATCAACGCTGTGATTTCGTCCAATGTGTACCGGCTGAAATCGCCGGGAACCGAGTGCATCAGGCAACTCGCCGCAACGGCGAATTCGAGCGCTTCAGCATGGCTGTCGAGCGTCTGCCACCCATATATGAACGCTCCCGCGAAACAGTCTCCCGCGCCGACGCCATCCACAATCTGGTTCATCGCGAAATGACGGCTCACCCGGAACTCCTTGCGGTCGTCGAGGCAGGAAGACCATCCCACTTGTCCTGTGGGCATCGGCTCCCGGAGGCTGATCGTAATTGCCCGCATATTGGGATACTGCGCGAGCACCTTCCCGGTCAGGTTCCGGTAGCTCTTTGGATCGAGATAGCCGGGGCGCGTGCTCGCCGGCACGTCGAACCCCAAGCCCATCCGAACGTCCGCTTCATTGGCAATCAGGATGTCCACGAAGCGCGTCATGCCCGGTATGACTTCGAGCGCGGTTTTGCCCCACTTCCACAAGTTCTTCCGGTAGTTCAGATCGAAGGAAACGATGAGCCCCGCCGCCTTGGCCTTTTGAACCGACTCCATGGCAAGTTCGGCCGCGGATTCGCTCACGGCGGGCGTGATGCCGCTGATGTGGAACCAGCCGGCGCCCTGAAAGACCGCGGCCCAATCGATATCGCCCGTCTTGGCCAGTGCCAAAGCGCTATCGGCACGGTCGTAAAACACCCTGGTGGGGCGTTCACCAGCGCCGGGTTCGAGGAAATAAATCCCCATCCTGCCTTTTCCACGAACAATCATCGAAGTATCGACACCGAAGCGCCGAATTTCACCGATGCAGCTTTCCGACAGCGGATTCGCATCCGGCAGGACCGTGACGAACGACGTCTCGGCCCCGAGTTGCGCCATGGCGATGGCTGCGTTGATTTCACTGCCGCCGAACGTCGCGACCAACTGCGAACTCTGAAGAAGACGCTCCTTGCCAGCGGGAGAGAGCCGCAGCATCACTTCGCCGAACGCGACAGTACGTCTGGATATTTGCATGTGCGATTCCATTGTACGGCGCGGGCGCGCAACCGGACCGCGACGGCAAGAGGCGGAGATGGGTAGTGGGCTTCTTTTGAACTGCGTTCTACCTGCCGTAAGCGGGGACTTGACTGGTTGCGCGCAGTGCTGCGGCGGTCCGCGCTCGCCAGTGCCGCCGGAACTCGATGTGGAGATTCGCCTGAAGACCACCGCGGCTTCACCCACGTCCTCCTGGTAGCAGCCGCTACCGCGCGAAGTCCGCGTCCACCCCCAACAGGTAATCGATTCGCGGAGGCGTAACTCCTAGCATACGCAACAGCGTGGTCACCTGACCCCGGTGATAGCTTTGATGATTCAGGAAGTGCACGATCAGCCGCCACAGTGGGTAGGTCCACTGCTCGCCGCGCGTGCTGGTGCAGATCAAAGGGCGCTTCAGCGATTCCTCATCCAATTCATTCACGAACTCGCGCACTTCCCGCTCCACCGCACTCCAGCGCTCAGCCACCACCGCCAGCGTTGGAAACTCACTGGCCGGGATCAGTGCCTTCACGGTCCGGCCGCGCCAGCGTGCCACCCACAGCCATTCCACGGCCACCATGTGTGCGAAGGTCTCGCGCAACGATGGGAAACTGCCGCCGAGCGGTCGCGCAAAATCATCCGCGCTCAAGACCGCACATGCCTTCAGCTGCCGGTCGCGCGCCCAGTAGTTGAAATCCACACCTTCGCGAACAAGCGTCAATGGTTCCATAAGAGATTGGAAATGCCGTTCGGCTGAATCCGCCTCACGCCAACCGGCCGAGCAGTGCCTGGAAACGCGGGTGCGAGCGCACCGCATCCAGGTTGCTGTCGTGTTCGTACCAGCCCTTTTGCGTGAGACCGCCCGCGACGGCGCGCTCAAGACAATCGACGGCGTCGTCCACCAGATCCAGCATCGAGTAGATGCAGCCGACGTTGTACAGCAGCATAGAGTTGTCCGGTTCGGCCGCCAGGGCGCGTTGGGCCCAATCGCGGCCACGCTCGCGCTCCCCTAACGCCACCATGCCGTTGGCCGCCATATAAAGCGCCCGGGCGTCGTCGGGGTGCAGCGCCAAGTGTTGTTCCGCGGCCGCGATACCTTTCAACCGGCAGGCGCGCGCTTCCTCGGACCGGCCCAAATCGTCGTAGGTCTGGGCTACCAGCAGCGGCGCCTGATAATCTTCCGGGCGTAGGCGCATAGCCGCTTCATATCGTTGTATTGCCTTTTCGCGCTCGCCGCGCGTGAAGGCGTGGCGCGCATAGAAGTAGTGCGCTTCAAATAGATTCGGATCCAGCCGCAGCGCGGTCTCGAAGGCGGCCGTGGCTTCCTGGTCGCGGCCTCGCACCGATAGCACCACGGCACGCGAAGCATGCGCCTGTGCCGATTCGGGGTCCAACTCCACGGCCTTCGCACTGGCCCAGTCCGCCTGGTCGAGAAGTGCGGGATTGCGCTCGGAGTACAGGTACAGATACGACCAGCAGTCGGCCATCCCGGCGAAGGCCAAGGCGTAGGCGCCGTCGCGTTCCACCGCGCGCATGAAGAGTCCGGTGGCGTAAGAAACGTCGCGGGGGCTGTAGCGGTAATAGTAGCTTCGACCGCGCAGGTAGAAATCGTACGCCTCCGTGTTACTGGTGGGCGTCTTTTTGAGCGCCGCGGTTTCCTTGGGGCTCAGCGTGACTTCCAACTCCTGGGCCACGCGCCGCGCAATCTCCTCCTGGATCGCGAAAATGTCTTTGAACTCGCGGTCGAAGGCTTGCGACCACAACTGGTAGCCGCTGTCGGTGTCCGAGAGTTGCACAGCGATGCGCAGCCGCTCGCCCGACTTCCGCACGCTGCCTTCGAGCAGCGCGCGCACTTTCAATTTGCGGCCGATGTCCGCAATATCGGCGGCGCGCTCCCGGAAGCGGAATGCGGAAGTGCGGCTGGCCACCCGCAGGCCCTGAATGCGGCTCAGAGCGTTGAGGACTTCCTCGGCGATGCCCTCGCAGAAATAGCCCTGATCCTGCTGCTGGCTCAGGTCGGCGAAAGGGAGCACGGCGATGGAAAGCTCAAGATCCTTGCGTTCGGGAACATGGGTCGCCAAGTCGGTCTGACGTCCGGTCCACCAGGCGTCCAACTCGGCCCGGTACGCATGGACGGAACCCAGCTTGTCGTGCTGCAAGCGATGGACGGGCAGACCTTCCTCCCGCTCCCACCGCTGTACGGTGCGAGCCCCGCGGTTGAGGTACGCCGCGATTTCCTTCCAGCTATCCAGCCGGTCCGATGCACCGCCGTGGCCGGAACCGGCCGGTTCCGGGCTGCGCGTCATGGTCAGTCTGCCTGTCCTGATTGTGCCAGATCCGCAAGCTTGTTGAGACCGTCGACGTAAGCTTTGGCGCTGGCTTCGATCACGTCCGTGGAGGTACCGCGGCCCAGCACGCGCCGGCCGCCCTCCTCCATTTGCACGGTAACTTCCCCCAGCGCTTCGGTGCCGCTGGTGACGGCGCGGATCTCGTAACGAGTCAGACGCGCCGAACTGCGGGTCACCATGGCAATGGCCCGATAAACCGCATCCACCTGCCCGTTGCCGACCGTCGCGCCTTCCTTCACCTCATCCCGCACCTTCATGCGCACGGTGGCAGTGGGGATCGCCGCGGTTCCGCTGTAAGTGTGCAGGTAGTCCAAACTATAGACTGCCGGCACCTCGCCGAGCTGGCCGTGGAGAATGGCGATGAGATCTTCGTCAAAGACCTCCTGCTTCTTGTCCGCCACCGCGAGGAACCGCTGGTAAGCCTGGTTCAACTCAGGCTGCGACAATTTGTAGCCGAGCTTCGCCAGCCGGTCGCGCAAACCGTGGCGTCCGGTGCGCGCCGTGAGCACCACGCGGCTTTCGCTGAAGCCCACGTCCTCCGGCCGCATGATCTCGTAAGTCTCACGCTTCTTCAGGAAGCCATCCACGTGAATGCCGGAGCTGTGAGAGAAAGCGTTGCCGCCCACCACGGCCTTGTTCGCCGGCACGATCATGCCCAGCATGTCCGCTACCAGCCGGCTGGTGCGATAGAACTCGTTGGTGTGGATCCTCGTGCGGAGGCCGAAGTAGTCGGCGCGCGTGCGCAAGGCCATCACTACTTCCTCGAGCGCTGCGTTTCCAGCACGTTCCCCAATGCCGTTGATGGTGCCTTCCACCTGCCGGGCGCCGTTGTGAACGCCGGCCAGCGTGTTGGCCACCGCCATACCCAAATCGTCGTGGCAATGCACGCTGATGACGGCCTTGTCGATATTCGGCACTTTTTCACGAATGGACCGGATGAGCCCGCCGAACTGTTCGGGTACGGTGTAGCCGGTGGTGTCGGGAATGTTCACCACGTTCGCACCGGCGCCGATGGCCGCTTCCAGCATCTCGAACAGGTATTCCGGATCGGCGCGCCCGGCGTCTTCGGCGTAGAACTCCACCTCGTCCGCCAATCCCTTGGCCATCTTGACGGCGTCGACGGCCATTTTGATCAGCTTGACGCGCTTCTCGGCCAGCGTCTTGCCATACTTTTCGTCGCGGAACTTGCCAAGGATGTGAATGTCGGAAACGCCAATGCCGGTGTGAATCCGTGCGCGCTTGGCCTTCGCCAGGGCCTTGCCGCAGGCATCGATGTCGCTGGCCACCGCGCGCGAAAGGGCACAGATAGTGGCGTTGTCGATTTCCCTGGACAGCAGCCTGACGGCTTCGAAGTCCTCGGGCGAGGACGCCGGGTACCCGGCTTCGATAATGTCGATGTTCAGGCGGGACAACTGCCGTGCGATGGTAAGCTTCTCGCGGCTGCCGAGGCGGGTTCCGGCGGCTTGTTCGCCGTCTCTCAAAGTCGTATCGAAAATGGCAACATTATCTTTCATTGGAAGATCCTGAATAAGGAAAGGATAGCAATACGGAACTCAGCATGGGCAGATGGACGGCGTCTCAGGCTTGTTCCGGCTTTCGAAATTCTTCCCAAATGGTGATGGCCAGTGTGCTGGCCAGCACCAACACTCCGCCCGTGATGGCGGCGGGGCTCAATCGCTCGCCCAGCCAGATAGCGGCCACAGGCAAGCCGAAAGCCGTCACCAGGTAGTTGCACAACGCGGCCTGAATGGCGTCCAACTTCTGCAGCGCTTTCAGGAACAGCACCATCGAAAGGTAATTGTGGAAGAACGTGAGCAATCCCATGCCGGTCCAGGTTTGCCGGGTGAAATGCGGCACGGCCAGAAAGCTCCCCGGCTCAAGCCAGACGACCAGCGGCGTGACGATGATAAACATGGCCACGTAGCTGTAGAAGAGCATCTCCATGGCCGAGTACCGCTCCAGCATCCGCTTGCCGTAGGAATTGTAGAATGCGCTTCCGAGCGTGCCAACGAATATCAGGAAATTGCCCACCAGATACCCGCTGCTGAAGTTCAGGTTCCGCAGGTCGCCGCCCGAGCACAGTACGACTCCCACCAGGGCCGCAGCGAAGCTCACCCAGCGCACCGGTATCATGCGCTCCCGCAGGAATAGCACCGCGAACAGAGCCGTGCTCACCGGCATGGTAAGCATAAGCATGGCGGCGTTGCTCGCCAGCGACAGCCGCGTTCCCCAGGTCATGATCACCTGTCCAGGAAAGATGCCGAGCCCGGCGAGCATCAGGAAAGTCAGGGCGTCCTTCTTGTTGAGCGGCGTGCGGTGCTTTTCCAAGCGGATCAGCGGGTAGAGCATCACGGTGGCGAGCGTCATGGGCGCCCACACGGTGAAGAGGCCTCCCACCTGGCCCTCAACCAGTTTGATGCAGGTAAACTGCAAGGCCCACATCAGGTTGCATGCGAACAGCAGCAGCCAGCTCCGCATGCGCTTAAAACTTAACCTGCTTCTGATACTTCTCGGCCAGCCCGCGAATATCGTAAGTGAAATTCACCCAGACCTTCTCCCACTTCGCGGCTTCCGCCTTGGTGTACTTGTAGAAGCCCTTCTGGTTGGCGATGCCGAGGGCGCCGCTCTTCGTCATCGCCCGCATCAGCTTGGGGACTCTTGCCGAGTTGTCGAGTTCGGGCAGCAGGTCCTCCATGACCGCCATATAGGCAGGAACGCCGGTGAGATCCATCCAGCGGAAGGGCCCGGCGATAGTAGACCACCAGCCCATGTCGTTGCGGTAGGAACGATCGACGGTTTCGATATCGGCAATACCGGCCTCGACCAGGTGGAACGCCTCGCGCAGCATGGCGTACATCAGGCGGTTGGAGATGAAGCCTCGGATGTCGCAGTTGAGCACCGTAGGCATCTTGCCGCACACCTCGCCGATACCCTTCGTGAGTTCGATGGTACGGCGGGAGGTCGCCTCGCCCGGAATAATCTCGAGATACTGCATGATTTCGGCCGGCTCGCCCCAATGCATACCGATGAAGCGCTCCGGATGCCGCCGGCCTTTCTGCAAAACTGTGATGGGGATGCTTGATGTGTTGGATGCGATCACGGTGCGCGCCTTGACGGCGCTTTCCAGTTGATCGTAGATCTCGCGCTTGAGCGCGAGGTCCTCCTTCACCGTTTCAACCACGAAGAAGCAGTCGCGCAATCCGTCGATCGAATCGGTGAGCGTGTAGCGCTTCCTCCAATCCGCGACGGCCGCGCGCGTCACCACTTTCCGGCGCGCCAACTCATCGAGCGCGTGCCCGATGTGCTTCAAGCTGGCCTGCGCGCGGCTGGCCGTGCGGTTATAGGCCACGACATGGAATCCACGCGCCAGAAGGCAACTGGCGATTCCCTGCCCCATCAATCCCAATCCGATCAGACCTACCGGTTCTCTTCCGGGTAAAGGCTTCTTTTTTGTCATGCGTTCCTCCACTTTCCTCCAGTGAAGTCCGGAAATTCAACCGTACTCGATCCGGCCGCCACTGATTGAATGGTGAGCGGGAATATGGCGCTCCAGGTTGCGGAATCGTAAACGTCGATGGGCGTCTGGCTTCGCTGCCTCACAGCTTCGACAAAATCGCGCAGCACGAAGAAGTCGCCGCCGCCGTGGCTGTAACGGCCCGCCGCCGAAACGGCCTGCTTCCACATGGGGTGTTCGTACTTGTCGTAGTAAGGCTGCAGGTCGGACCACTTCTCGCCTTGAGTAGGATCGTCGCTTTCCACGTAGATCTTCTCTAGGGTACCTGAATAGCTGCCCTTGGTTCCCTGTACCCGGAACGCGAGATCGTAGGGCCGGGGCGTCTGACACTCGTAGCCCAGCGCCACCGTGTAGCCGCGCTCCGTCTTCAAGAGCGTAGTGTTCACGTCGCCTTGGGCATAGCGACGCGTGGCGGACTCGTGCGCGGGTCCTAACTTGCGTGCGGCATAAGCGTTGAAGCCGCGCGAAACCGTGCTCATCGACACCAGCCGCGCAAAGCGGTCGCCGTGGTTGATCCTCATCCATCGCGCGATGGGGCCGATCGGATGCGTCGGATAAAGATTGCCGTTCAACTTCTCGGCGAACTTGGTGCGCCAGGACGATTCCCCGTTCTGGAGAAACGCCAGGAACCTCGTGTCGTGATGATACCCGCCGGCGCAGTGCACCACTTCGCCGAACAAGCCCTGGTCGATCATGTTCTGAACGAGCATGACGTTGCGGAAGTAGTTGACGTTTTCGAGCATCATGCACGGCATGCGTGTCTGCTCGGAGGTCTTCACCAGTTCCCAGCACTGCTCAAGCGTGACGCCAGCAGGCACTTCCACGGCGGCATACTTGGAGGCGCGCATGGCGGCCAGCGCTACCGGCGTGTGCCACTGCCAACTGGTGGCGCACAGCACGGCGTCCAGGTCCGTTCGCTCCGCAAGGCGGCGAAAGTCTTCCTCGCCTCGCGAGTAACCTTCAGGCCGCTTGCCACGGGTCTTCTCGACAAAGTCCTGTGCCCTGGCCAGGCGCTTCGTGTCGATATCGCAAACCGCAGGTATTTCGACGCCTTCCAAGTCCAGCAGAATGCGCAAGAGGCCATAGCCGCGCCCTCCGACGCCCACTATGCCGATGCGCACGGGTCTGGCAGCGGCCCACGCGGCCGAAGCCACCGCGCCGCCAAGGAACGTTCTACGGTAGATCTGTTTCATAGCGATGAGTCTCAATGTTGAGTTTAGCCGGATGAAAGGCTCCGTGTGGACGGCCGCAGGCCCCATGGTATACTTCTGGCCATGAGAGATGGGCGGGTGGGATTCCTGGTTGGCGGCGCCCTGATCGCACTGTATTTTATCTGGGCAGCGGGCCACGACATATCGCGCGGCGACGAAAGCAACTACACGCTGGAGTACATCTTCCTGGCGCTCGGGGCCGCGGGCCTTTTCTTCATTCACCGCCAGGCGATGCGAATTCTGACGTTCAAAGCTCGCCGCGCATGGCTTTGGATCACCATCGGCTTGATCGCGCTCTCCGATGTCGCGGCCCTGAGTACCCGGCTGCATCCCAAGTACCCGAATGACGCAGTCGTGGGAACCGCTTTCCTGGCTGTGACCCTGCCCGTGCTTGGGCTGCTCTGCCGCCGGGCAATTTGTCCGCGCTGCCAGCGGCAGTCAAGCTGCCAATCGTAAAGCCGACGCGCGCCGCCGGCCGGCTATTGAATCACCGCCAGCAGCTTGCCTCGCAGCGCGGCCGCTTTCGCTTCGTCGAGCTTCTTTCCATTCGCGGTGATGTAGAAGACATCCAGGGCCTTGTGAGCCTCAGTGTCCACCAGCACCACGTCGATGCCGCAGCCAGCCTCCGAAATTGTCCTGGAGATGTCGTAAAGCAAGCCGGGACGGTCCTGCGCCGTCACTTCGACGAGCGTTGCGGACTCGGAGGCGCGTTGGTTGATCGAGACCACGCCGGCCACGTGCGCGCCCCGGCTGGGCAGCTTTGGCTTGGGCCGCCGCTTCAGGAGTTCGACAGGGTCGACTTTGCCCAGCGCCGCACGCTCCAGCGTGGCGCGGAAACGCTCGACCTCGGGGGGATTCAGGTCGAGATTCCGGTTCGGGTCCGAAAACGCGAACATATCGAGGACCATGCCGCGGCGGTTCGTAAATGCTTCCGCCTTGAGGATGTTCAGGCCGAAACCGGAGATTGCACCGCAGAGGGAAGCGAACAAGCCGGCGCGGTCACGCGCGGCAAGCGCGAGACGCCACACACCCTCGCGTTTGTGAAGGTCGACAGCCACGCCGCGCCTGGCGGCGGCTTCGTGCAGCGCGCGGTGCGCCTCGATCGCTTCCGGCGTCTGCGTCCGCAGGTAGCGAGTTGGGAAACCGGCCTCGAAGCCGGACGCCTCGACCGCGTCGCCGGTCTGGTCGCCGATGCGCTCGATGTCGAGCGCCCGCGTGAGTTCGCTGTAAGCCTCCACGTAGATGCGCCACAGTTGCTCCATACGCCAGGCAGTCATGGAGCCTGGATGTACGGCGCTGGAGTCGGCGTAACTGATCAGCAGAAGTAGCCTGAGGTTTTCGATGGTCTCGACGCGGCGCGCCAGCCACTGGCTCGTGGCCGGATCGGCGGGGTCGCGCGTGCTCATGGCCAGGGAAAGGTCGCCGTGGTGACGCACCAGAAACAGAATCGCGCGCCGGGAATCGGCGGGAGCGCCCAACCGTTCGAGTGCCTGGGAGGCAAGGCGTTCCGATTCGACTACGTGATCGGTCATGCTTACCGACTTGCCCGTGTCGTGGAACAGGAGCGCAAAGGACAACAGTTCCGGCTGCTCGACTTCCTCGATCACTTGCCGGAAGCGCAGTTTCTCGGGCTGCGTCGAGCCGCCCAGCGCAGCCAGTTCGCCGATGGCGACCAGCGAGTGCTCATCCACCGTGTAACGATGATGGAAATCCCGCACCACCAGACACTCGATGCGGGCCCATTCCGGCAGCCAGGTCTTCAAAACACCGCTCGAATGCATCGCCCGCAACGCCTCCAGCGCATGCGGCTGCCGAAGCAACGCCACCGCGTCTTCCCAACGGGGAGTGGCGCGAGACGCGCTCCGCGCAATCCTCGCCTCGCTTTCCGGCGCCGGTTTCAAGCCGTGCCGCGCGATGAACTGATAGAAGCGCAGTGCCAGTCCGGGATCGGCTTCCATCTGCATGGGATTCTTGAGGTGCACTTGCTCGCGCACCACGCTGAAGTCGGCGTTCGACAATCTTGAGCGCCATGCACGGAATTGGCTAAGCAGGTTGCTGCCGGTATCCTCGGCCTGCTCCATGGCGGCCACGGCCGCGCGGTGGATCGTGAGTGCCCGGCTGTAATACTCACGCATGAAATCCGCCGGCGTGTGGCGGCCAAAGAACTCGAGCGCGACGGCCTCTTCCTGCATTTCGAAACTGAGCCGGTTCGAGTCGCGGCCGGCCCGGTAGTGCAGCAGGCAGCGCAAGCGGCCGAGAAACTGTATGGCCTCCTCCGGCGGCGCTTGGGCGACCGCGGCACGCAGGCGCTCCAGCCAGTGGGTCAGGTGCACATCGCGAATGCCGCCGGGACATTCTTTTATGTCGGGTTCCAGGTGGTAGACGGTGTTCTGGAACCGGTCGTGGCGCGGACGGGCCAGCCTGCAAATGTGGCGCGCCAGGATGCGGCCCTCCTCGCGCAGGAATTTCGGAAACCGGATGGAAAGGTCCTCAAACATCCGGGCGTCGCCCGCCAATGGGCGCATGTCGAGCAGGCTGACCATCAGCTCGATGTTCTGCACATTCAGGGTGGTGCACTCCTCCACCGTGTGCACGGAATGACTGAGCCGCAATCCGGCGTCCCAGAGCCTCTGAACGAAACACGAGATGGCGGCCCGGTCGCCTTCGCCGCTGAGATCCTTGCTGGTCAATAAGAGGACATCTACGTCCGAATACGGAAACAGTTCGCGCCGCCCGTAGCCGCCCACCGCGATGGCGGCGAGCCCTGAACGGTAAAGGACGGCAAGCGTCTCCTCGAATGCGCGGAGTACCGCCTGGTCCACTTCGGATGTGCGCCGCGCCAGGACTCCGGCGGCATCGCCCGAGGCGAGAAACTCCTCGCGCGACGGATCAGAGGGCGGCATCGCCGCGGTCGTCATTGCGGATTCGGATCGCCTCCCGGACGTCATAGATAAAGATCTTGCCGTCACCGATCTTGCCCGTGCGGGCGCTCTTCAAAAGGGCGCCGGTAATCTCCTCCACGCGGGCGTCGGCGACGATCAGTTCCAATTTCACTTTAGGCAGCAGGTCTACTTCGTATTCCATCCCCCGGTAGACCTCTTTGTGGCCTTTCTGGCGGCCATGGCCGCGGACCTCGCTCACAGTCACGCCGTCCACGCCGATGCCTTTGAGCGCCTCGCGCACGTCGTTCAGCTTGAAAGGCTGTATGATCGCCTCGATTTTCTTCATGGCACCCTCGCCGCACTAGGACTCGAAATTGTAACCTTCTTCGCCGTGCATGCTGAGATCCAAGCCTTCGGTTTCGTGCTCGGGACTCACGCGCACACCGCAGATCGCGTCACACACCCTGAGGATAAGATAGGTTCCCACGACGGCAAGGGCGATGGCGATGGCAGCGCTGATGGCCTGGTTGCCCAACTGACCCCAGTGACCGTCCACGACACCGAGCGCCTGCGGACAGCCGGCGCTGTCTTTCAACGCGTCATTCACGGCATTGGTAGCAAGAACGCCCGTCAGCATGGCGCCGGTGAAGCCGCCCACGCCGTGGACACCGAACGCGTCGAGCGAATCGTCGTAGCCGAGCCGCTGCTTGACCACCGTCACCATGAAGTAACAGATCACGCCTGCCGCAAATCCAATACCCAGCGCGGGCACCGGTTTCACGAAGCCACTGGCGGGCGTAATGGCCACCAACCCCGTCACGCTCCCCGACACCGCGCCAAGCACGCTGGGCTTGCCCGAGCGAATCCACTCGGCGAACATCCACCCGAGCGTTGCCGCCGCGGCGGCGAAGTGCGTAGCCACGAAAGCGCTGGTCGCCAGGCCTGAAGAGCTGAGTGCGCTCCCGGCATTGAAACCGAACCAGCCCACCCACAGCAGGCACGCGCCGATGACGCTCAGAACCACGCTGTGGGGCTTGATCGGCTCGATCAGGTAGCCTTGCCTTTTGCCGAGGTAAAGCGCGCAGACCAGCGCGGAGACGCCGGAGGTAATATGCACGACCGTACCGCCGGCGAAGTCCAGGCATGGAATCGCTCCGCCAAGGAACGCATTCAGCCAGCCGCCTTTACCCCAAACCATGTGCGCCATCGGAAAGTACACGATCAGCGTCCACAACAGGGTGAACAGCAGCATGGCACTGAACTTCATGCGCTCCGCGAACGCGCCGCTGATGAGTGCCGGTGTGATGATGGCGAACATGAGCTGATACACCATGAAGGTCAGTTGCGGGATGGTGGGCGCGTAGTCCGTGTTGGGGGCCGTCCCCACGCCGCCTAGAAACGCGTAGTGCCCGCCGCCGATGAAGCCGGTTCCCTCGCTGAAAACCAAGCTGTAGCCGATGAACGCCCACAGCACGGTGACCACAGCCATCAGCACGAAGCTGTGCATCATAGTGCCCAGCACGTTCTTCCGCCGCACCAGGCCGCCATAGAACAACGCCAGCCCCGGTCCCGTCATCATTAAGACCAGGGTGGCGCTTACCAACATCCAGGCGTTGTCACCGGCCGACTGAGCGGACCTCGCGGCCGATTCCACCGCGCTGAGGCGGGAATCCAGAACCGGCTGCGCTTGCGCCACCGCGGCACCGACAACCGCACCTGATAGCGCGACAAGTATGGATCTCATGTATACCTCGACTGGAATTTGCCGAGCGACGCTCTCAATTCCATGATGTCGCGGCTACCGCGGATTGGGAAGACGAACCTTCTTATGGAGGGAATTAAAGGTTTCTATGAGGGAAGTTACCGGCCGGCGGGAGATGCCGCACAAGGCGGCCGCGCGGTCATTGTGTAACGGGTTTATACATAGGGTTGCAGACCGGCCAGGGAGCGAAGCCTATCGTCAGGTCCTTTGTGTCGATCCAGAGCAGCGATTCGTCGCCCTTCTTCGTGTCGAGAATCGCGATCACCCCTTGCCCGCAATACTTGGTCTTCTTGATGCCGGTGGGAAGAATGGACCGGGGGCTGTTCGGCCCCCAGTCCTCCATGAAACGATCGAATGAGTAGTCCCGGCAAGGCTTCGATGGCGTACAGCCCCACATTTGGTAAGCGGCTTGATAGTCCTGCTTTCCGAGTAGTTCGAGAAAGCTCTCCACGCGCTTCTTGTGGCGATATCCGCGGAAGGTGAAGTAAACCACAGCGGCAATAATCAGAACCGCCACCACGGCGCCGATGGAGCGCCACACGATCTTCGAACGGCGCTCCTCTCCGTCTCCGTAACCCGCCAGGAAATCCGACATCGCCTTGCCTCAGAATTGTTACTTGGCCGGATAAGCTTTGTCGTAAGCCGCGATCGCCTCCGTGGTGACGTCCAGCGCCGGCTTGAAATAAATGGTGCTGTTGACGTCCACCACAACGTCGAGGGCCTTCGCTTCGGCCAGTTTCTTCACAACATCCTGCATGCGCTGGGCGGCTTTGCCCAAAACATCGTTACGCTCGCGGTCCACATCGGCCTGCAGATCCTCGCCCAACCGCTGCAGATCCTTCTGCTTGCGCTGAGCCTGGATGTTCAAGTCCTGTTCCGCTGACGGCGTGAGTTTGCCGGTCATGCTCTGCAACTGCTGCTGGATCTGCCGGATCTCACCCTGCAATTTTTCCATCTGGGCCTGGCGCGGGCGGTACTTCGATTCCATCTCGGTCTGGGCCTTCTTGATCTCCGCCGTCTCGACCACTGCCTTCTGGATGTTCACGATGGCGACTTTGGACTGCGCCAGCAGCGTTGTGGCCGGGCACAGAATAGCGGCGGCAGCGAGCAGTCCGCCAATGCTGGAAAACCGAATCATGTATGGTGCTCCCCTAAACTATCTGACTGGAAAAGAATCTGTTACTCCAGGACGGCGAGAATGTCGTCTTCCCGGAACACAATGTAATCCTGACCCTCGATCTTGATCTCCGAACCGGAATACTTGCCGAAGAGAATCTGATCGCCGGTCTTCACTTCTAGCGGCGCGCGCTCACCGTTCTCGAGCATCTTGCCTTCGCCGGCTGCGATCACCTCGCCCCGCTGCGGCTTCTCTTTGGCCGTGTCGGGCACGATGATGCCGCCGATCTTGGTTTCCTCCTCATCGAGGCGTCTTACCAACACATGGTCGTGGATCGGCCGGAATTTCATCGAACATCCTCCCTTCCTGGGAAATGGAACCTATGGATTGCTGGCGTAGTGCGGGCGCACCGCACCGGCGTGTCCCAATGTAACGTGGCGTCCGAAGGGTTGTCAAACCCAGAGCGCCTCTACTATTCTTGCACGCAGGAAGGCCATGCCGGCGAACCTCAGTCCCGACTACCTGGACGCCGAGCGCGACTACAAGTCCGCCGTGACGCCGGCCGAGAAGATCGACGCCCTCCAGCGCATGCTGGCCACCATCCCCAAGCACAAGGGGACGGAGAAGATGCAGGCCGACATCAAGCGCCGCCTCGCGGAAGTCCGGAAAGAATCGCAGAAGAAGGGAGCCGCGCACACAACACCGTTCTACCTGGTGCACAAAGAAGGCGCCGGACAGGCGGCGCTGGTTGGACCGCCTAATTCCGGAAAGTCGCGATTGATGGCCGCGCTTACGCACGCTCACGTCGAGGTGGCGGACTACCCGTTCACTACCCGCCTGCCTCAGCCCGGCATGATGAAGTACGAAGACGTCCAGGTCCAACTCCTGGATCTGCCGCCGATGTCGAACGAGTTCAACGAACCGTGGCTCCCCCAGGTGCTGCGTGCAGCCACCATCTGCATCCTCGTGATCGACCCGTGCGACGCGGAGGTGCTCGATCAGATCGAATCCATCGCCGAGCGGCTGGAGCAGTGGCGCGTACCGCCGCCGAAGCTTCTGGCCGCCAACAAGTGCGATCTGGACGATGGGGGAGAAAATCTCGCCGTGCTCGAAGACCTTTACGGCGCCCGCTACCGCATGCTGCCGGTTTCCGCGCTGGCCGGCGTCAATCTGGACGGTTTCGCCCGTGCCGTCTTTGAAGCGCTCGCCGTCGTGCGGGTCTACACCAAGGTGCCGGGCAAGAAGGCGGAATTGGCCACACCGTACATCCTGCGGCGCGGCGAGACGGTGCTGGACGCCGCGCGCCACGTGCACAAGGACTTCGCCGAACAGCTCAAGTACGCACGCCTGTTCCGGCTCAACGGCAGTCGCGATGGTTTAATGGTGGAGCGCAACCACCTGGTCGAGGATCGGGATATCCTCGAATTTCACCTTTGAGCGCCTGTTTCACGGGCCAGCGCCTCCAGCCAGCGGACGCGCTCATCCGGGATGTCCCAAGGCAGGTCGGCGAGCACCACATCGCAGGGCGCGAGATCGCGCGCGATGCGTTCGAAATCGGCTCGCACCATCTCCGGATCGCCGGCGGCGGCCTTGCCGGGCGTGTAGAGTACCGCGCGTCGGGCTTCCGGAAACACGTCCCGCGCGCGAACCATGTCCGATTCGATGCCCATGTCCAGATAGCCCATCTTCGGCAGCCTGCGCAGCACGTCCAGGTACGGCGTCACGTTCCAGTTACAGGTATGGACGCCGAAGCGTGCGAATGAATCCGCGATCCGCGCGTCTTGGGCGAGCAGCATCCGTCCGTAAACTGCCGGCGAGACCATGTTCACCGCGCAGTTGCTCACGCACATGTAATCGATGGGGAAACCGGAGCGTCGCTGCCGTTCCTGCGCCATGTGGGCCAGGCCGATGATAACGTCGGTGATCGTCGTAAACAGCCGCTCCGCCAGTTCCGGGCGGTCCGCCATATCCAGAAAGATCTGTTGGCCCCGCAAGTGAAATCCGAGGTTCAGCACGCCCTGCCAGTTGAGATCCCCGTACACCGTGCCGCAGCGCGCCGCGATAGCGTCCACTTGCGCCAGCAGCTTTTCGACGAATGGCCCGGCGAGGAGTTGGCGCGCGTCCAGACGCTCGATGCAATCCTCGCTGAGATGGTGGCCGGGCTCGAGGTCCGGCCAGCGGTCCGCGTAGTAGCGCAGCGGGATGCCGAACAGCGCCGGAATCACGCAGACGCCGTAACAGCCGGCGATAGTTTCGGTGTCCTGAGCCTCGGGTCTGCCCCACTGCTCGAATCGCGGAAAGGCTCGCCGCAACTCCCCACGCATGGCCACGAGCGTCTGGCGGCGATACTCCGGATCGGTATGCCAGCGCTCGGTGAAGTCCACGCCGCAGCGCACGTGGTACCAGCGCGGCTCGAATCCGAACACAGGCCGCAGCCGCGCCTCGCTGCCGTCGGCGGCTTCCCGGCGGGCGGCTGCAGCAATGGGGATCCAACTCCTCAGCCGCGTGTCCGCGCCGTCCTGGCTCACCTGGATGCCTCCAACGCGGGCGGCGGCGTCTCAAGCCATTTCAGGTTGAAGCGGTAGTAATTGATGCTCGAGATCAGATGGATGAGCCCGTCGCGCGACTGGCAGATGGCCATATAACCGCGCGGTTCGGCGTTTTCGCGATTCATAATGAACTTCGATTTTGCGTCGAGGGTGTCCACTTCCCTGCCCGGCCCGTCGTCGCTCACTAGCCGGACCGTGGGCCACGTCTTGCCTTCGTCACGCGAAACGGCGGCGAATAGGCCACGCACGGGCCGCTGTTTGCCGCTCGCGTCCGTGACCATCACCGGTTCGGTCGCAAAGCTGACAAACAGCAGCGGGCCTTCCTTCAAGCGCAACAGAACCAGGCGCTGCCCGCCGCCAATTGGCGGCCACATGGATGCCTTGGACCGCCATGTCTTGCCCATATCCGCCGAGACGCTCTGCGGCATCTTGCCGTCAACATTCTGGCCGCGCCCGAAGGCGAACAGGCGCCCGTCCTTCAACTGCACACAGCCCGCGTGGATGCCGGCGATGGTCCCACCCGGGTCCTTCCACGTCTTACCGTTGTCGCGGCTGATCTGCAGCGCGGAACCGGCGGTGCCGCCCGGACCGGCATCCGCCGTGAAAATGATGGCGCCCTCACGCGTGCGGATCACGTTGGGGATCACCTGCTGCCGCGTCACGTGCTCGGGCAGGATCAGTCTTGCGCGCGACCAACTGACGCCGTTATCGGTGGACGTGCGCATCACCACCGCCAGCGGGCCCCAGGTAGCGGCAGTGGAAAGTCCGTTGAGGTGATAGAGCGTTTCCGCCCCGTCGTACCAGAGCGCCGGCGCGTGATCGTTGCGGTCCGGAGCATCCCAGAACGGCGACGCCGGCTCCCACTCGGTGGTGCCTGCGCGCAGGCGGCTGGCAGCCATCGCCAGTTCGCGGCCTCGCTCGGTGACCGTGGTGTACCAGATGGCCAGCAGGTCGCCGTTGGGACATTCCGCTATGCCGGCGTCGTGGTTGTGATTGGAGTACAGCGGACCTTCGGAACCCGCCGGGATCTTCACGTACTTGACCGGACCAAAGAAATGCGGCTGCTTCATGTCGATGCGCGCGGCAGCCTTCGGTGGTGCACTCTGACGGACGTTCTTCTGATACAGCTCCGGCCCCGGATTAGGCAGTTGGCGCGTGACCGGCATCTCCCCCAGCACTACACGCAGGCCGATCATCCAGTGCTCATCTTCAGGCAGCGTGCCCATGCGGTTGGCCGAGCGCATATAGAATGCGAACGTCGAGTGGCTTCCACCGCGCGTCACCTTAAAGTCGCCACTCGACCGCCCTGTCGGATCGACCTGGTCTCCCGCGACGTACGGCCCGTACCAGTCCTCGCACCACTCCTCGACGTTGCCGTGCATATCAAACAGGCCCCATGGATTGGCGGGCGTCTTGCCGACGTGAATCGCGGTGAGGCTGTCGCGGCCCCGGCTGCGGCCCGGCGCGGGATACCAGCTGTTGTCCGGCTTGTTGAGGTAGACATCGGGCAGCGTGTCTCCGGTGGAGAAGGCAGTGGTCGTGCCTGCGCGCGCGGCGTACTCCCATTCGGCTTCGGTCGGCAGGCGGTAAGGCAAGCCCTCCTTGATCGAGAGCCAGTCGCAGAAGGCCTTGGCATCGTGCCAGCTTACGAACACCACCGCCTCGTCGCTATCGATGGAGAATCCCAGCTTGCCTCTGAGGTGCGCGTGACGCGGATCGAAGCGCTCATACTGCGCATTGGTAACTTCGAGCACGCCCATATAAAACGGCTTCGTAATCCGCACATTGTGCACCGGCCGCTCGTCGTAATCGCCGGTCGCCGGAAGCCAGACGGGGCGCTTGCCGTCGGCCTCGGTGACCTTCAGGACCGAGTCGTCCAGCCGGGCGTCGTTGCCCATGCGGAAGCTGCCCGGCTCGATGCGCACGAACTCCATGCCGATCGAGTTGGTGAACGTCTTTTCCTTAGGAAAATCGGCCGCCAGGAGCGTGCAGGCGGCAAGCATGGAAATGGCGAAGCAGTTTAGTCTCACGGGAGCGCCTCCCCAGCGCGAGCGACTATCGAACACATCGAAAAGGATGGTACCATGTAGGCGCTTCACACGCTCACGGATGGCCTCGAATGGGTGTTCTGAATGAACTTCACCCGGATGCCATTACGGCATGCGCCGGCCGAGGTACGTTTCTGCCATAATCTGGAGATCGCGCTATGACGCCACCCAACGAAGATCTCGACCATCCATTTGAAAGCGTCGAAAGCGCTCAGGAGTTCTTCGAACTTCTCTATCAAGCCATCGACGAGACCCAGGCCGAGATTCAGGAGCAACTCCGCGCCGCCCGCGAGGCCGGCAATTCACGCCACGAACAGGCGCTGCAACTGGTGTCGTATAAACTCCAGAGTCTTGCGCAGCATGTCACCACCAGCCGCCGGATTCTGAACGACTTGCGTAGCTTGCGGCGGCTGCTGCTCGAAGAACGCGCCTCGCGGGGGGAGACTGATCCGGTCGCCTGAAGGCGCCGGCTCGCTCCACTCGCGCGGATCCGTACCGTCGGGAGCCGTCGTGATCCGTGCCAACTCCTTGTGATCCAACCAGTTCAACCGGCAGCGGGGACAGTTGTCGATGATGATCGCGCCCGGCCCGCCGTACGGGTGCGTGTCCATGAGTTCGCCGCATTGCGGGCAAAGCACGCTCCGGTTCATGTCGTCCCATTCGGGCGGCTGGGCCGGTTCGGTCGCCGTGTGCGATTCCGCGCGCCGCTCCACGATGATCGGCAAGAAATCGTCCATCGAAACCAACATGCCCCGGCAGCGCTGGCAATAGAGAATCCGGCGGTGCGCCAGCACGGCTTCAAATAGCGGGATGCGGCATACCGGACATGGTGAGTCGTCCACCTTTCCGAAAACTCGCACATCGTCCTGGTCCGGCTCGGGAAACACGATATTCCCGCAATAGTTGCAGATCAGGCACTCTTTGGCCGGCTCCAGGCGCATGCTGCCGCCGCAGGATACACAGTTCACCTCAACATCCTCCCGTGTCTTCGTCCTATTCGAAACCAATCGGACGGCCGGACGCAAGCATGTAGAGTATCAGCCGGAGGTTGACGCGACCAGCATGGTTCCGTAGGATGACAATTGTCGATCAGTTCTGATGACTGAACCTGCGCTGGAACTCACAAATAACGATCCGGAGATACCCAATAAGCTCTATTTCCGCATTGGGGAGGTCAGCCGCCTGGTCGGTGTCGAGCCGCACGTCCTGCGTTATTGGGAGACGGAATTTGCGGCACTGAAGCCCAAGAAGGGCGGCACGAAGCAGCGCCTCTACCGTCGCAAGGACGTCGAGATCGCGCTGGAAATCAAGCGGTTGCTCTACGAGCGGCGCTACACGATCGAGGGCGCCCGCAAGCACCTGGAAGCAAAGGTCGAGGCGCCTCCGCCGAAACCTGTGCGCCAAGCCGAGTTGTTCGATCCGTTACGCGGCACGCTCGAAGATGTGCGACGGGAATTGCGCGCCATCCTGGAGATGCTCAAGTAGCCGGCAAACGGCTAGATGAGGCGCTAAGCCGGATCGTACGCCAGATGCCTTAGCAGGTATAGGTGGACCTGGACGCCTTCCAAGTGTTGGCTGCGCCGGTTCCGCAGGCGCGTGACCGATTGGCGCAAATCGCCGGCCACTGCGCTGAGCAACTCCAGTTGTTCCGCGTTCTTAGAGGAAAAACAGGCCTGTTGGCGCCAAATCCCCTCGACGCGGTTCAATTCGGCCGCTAGCGTCGTCGCGTCTCCCCGTTCCATGGTGCGGAGCAGGCTCTCGGCCAACTTGGCGGATTCCGGTGTTTCCGGCTGTCTGGATGTGGCTTGATTCACGCTTTCCTTATCGGTGCCTGGGGAGGTGTTTTTAGCGCCTTGGAATTTCCTTTTCTTGCCGATGAGAACCCATGGAGAGGTTCCGTACATGATCCGGCTGACACGTCTCAACCATGTGCCGCTCGTTCTTAATTCGGACTTGATCGAGCATGTGGAAGTGACTCCAGATACAGTCATCACGTTAACCACCGGGCAGAAGTTGATGGTCTTGGAAAGCGCCGAGGAGGTCACCGACCGGGTGATCGCATTCCGCCAGGCGATCCTGCGAGGCGCCACGTGCCCGCACACCGCGACGGGCTCCGCGTGTGGCGCCGAGCCGGAAAGCAGCACAGAACCGCATACGTCTGTCCATGGCTGACAAGAACCTGAAAACCTCGGCGCGTCCCGATCTGGCCACCCTGGCCGGGTTAACCCTTGCCCTGGGAGGCATCATCGGCGGTCTCATACTCGAAGGCGGCCATCTCTCTCAGATTCTGCAAGGCACCGCCGCCATGATCGTATTCGGAGGAACTTTGGGCGCCGTGATGGTAACGATGCCCATCAGTACACTCAAAGGCGCCGCGAAGCGGTTACTGGCGGTGTTTGTGGAGAAGTCGCACTCTCCGGAAGACGCCATCGAGACGATCATCGGTTACGCAACTAAAGCCCGCAAGAACGGGATTGTCTCGTTGGAGGCCGAAGCGGACACCATCGCCGATCCCTTTCTGCGCAAGGCCCTGAGCCTGGCCGTGGACGGCACCGACCTTCAGGAACTGCGCAAGATGATGGAGCTCGACATCGCTCTTGAAGAGCAGCGCGGCGAATCCGCGGCGAAGGTTTTCGAGGCTGCCGGCGGGTACGCACCCACCATCGGCATCATCGGTGCCGTGCTCGGCCTGATCCAGGTGATGCAGAAGCTCGCCGATATCGAGGAGGTGGGCCGCGGCATCGGAGTAGCCTTCGTGGCCACGGTATACGGCGTCGGCTCCGCGAACATCTTCTTCTTGCCGGCCGGGAACAAGATCCGCGCGCGCGTCGCCCGCGATATTCAGATGAAGGAACTCATGCTGGAGGGGATCGTGGGCATCGTGGAAGGTCTGAACCCGAAGCTGATCCGCCTCAAGCTGAGCGCCTACCTGGAACGCACGGCGGCCGGCGGAGTCAAGTCCGGAGCCTCCGAACGGCAAGCCGCGCGCGCGGTGGAGGCGTAAGTTCCGTCATGCCTCGCAAATCCAAGCGCGCCGAACCGGAAAACCACGAGCGGTGGTTGGTTTCCTATTCCGACTTACTGACGTTGCTGCTGGCGTTCTTCGTAGTGATGTTCGCCTCCTCGAACGCCGACAAGGGCAAGGCGCAGAAGGTTTCCGAGTCGGTCCGCAACGCCCTGGAGGACGACCGGTTGAGAGCCGTGCTGGCCAGCATCCTGGGCGGCACGCGCGGCGTGCGCGAGCGAGGCAACGCCATGATGCACGGGCCCGGTGGAGTTGAAAAGAAAGCCGGCTCCGATAAGAACGGTGCCGCCTATGCCGACCTCGTCCCATCGCTACAGCTACTGAACCTGGAACTACGGGAGGAGATCAAGGCCGGAAAGATGCAGGTGGAACTCGCACAGCGCGGTCTGGTGGTGAGTCTGCGCGAGGCGGCGTTCTTTCCCTCCGGGGAAGACACGATCTCGCCGGATACTTACCCCACGATCGGCAAAGTCGCCAATGTGGTCCTGCGCTTGCCCAACCCGGTCCGCCTGGAAGGCCATACCGATTCGGTGCCCATCCACAACTCCCGTTTCCGAAGTAATTGGGAGTTGTCCGCGGCGCGCGGAATCGCCATGCTGAACCTGCTGGAGGTGCGCTTCAAGATTCCCCGTGCCCGCCTGGCGGTGGCCGGCTACGCGGAGAATGCACCGGTAGACTCTAACGACACTGCAGAAGGCCGGGCCCACAATCGCCGTGTGGATATCGTCGTGCTCACCGCGGCGGCCATGGAACGCGAACCGCCAACAGCCCCGCCACCACCCGCCTCGCCACCCCGTCGCTAGCCGGCGTCCGGGGCCGGATGGGACATCCGGTCGAGCACTAATTGGGCGGCCTTCTGACCGGCGCTCTTCTTGGAATTGCCATCGGCTTGCGCGGAGTACTCGCGTCCGACCCTTACTTCAACCGTGAATGTCTTGGAGTGCTCCGGGCCGCGTTCCTTCACGATCACGTAACGCGGCTGCGGCAGCTTGCGGGCCTGCGCGGCTTCCTGCAGGGCGCTCTTGAAATCGTCGATGGCGCCGCAGGATTCGTAGTCGGACTTGTCGAGCCCGGCCAGGACGTAAAGCTCGACGAACCGCCGGGAGGCCTTCATGCCTCCATCCAGGTAGAGCGCCGCAATGACCGCCTCCACGGCGTTGGCCAGCAGCGCGCGCTTGGCCCGGCCTCCGCTCATCTCTTCGCCCCGCCCCAGATAAAGGTAGTCGCCCAGCGACAATTGCCGGGCGACTTCGTGCAGGTGGGCGGCGCTTACCAGATGCGCCTTAATCTTGGAGAGGCGGCCCTCGGGCAATTCCGGATAGCGGGCCATCAGTTCTTCGCTGACGAGAAAACCGAGCACAGCGTCGCCGAGAAATTCCAGTTGTTCATTGTCGGAGGCGACGTGCAGGGTTCCCGCACTTTGCTCGACAATGATCGACTTATGGGTAAGCGCCCGGCGAAGCAGTTCACGGGCGCGGAAGGTATGGCCTACCAAGGCCTCCAGTTGTTCCAGCTCCGCGCCCATGATACGCAAACAGTTCCCGGCAGTTACGGCTTCTTAGTCGCGGCCGCAGGTGCTGCGGGAGCGGCCGGAGCGGGTGCAGCGACCGGAGCGGCGGCCGGGGTGGCCGGAGCGGCGGGCTTGCCCTTGTCGCGGGCCTGGACCGAGCGGACGCGCAGCGACTGCGCGAACTGCTTGATCTGAGCCGGCGCGTTGGCGTTCGCCATCACCTTGTCGAAGCTGGCAATGGCCTCGTCGTACTTGCCCACCTGATGAAGCGCGTCACCCAAGCGGAGGAACGTGCCAGGGTCGGGGGTGGCGGCACCGTCCACCGACAGCTTGAACTCCGCGATGGCCAGATCATACTTCTTGCGCGCCGCCTGAGCCATTCCCAACGCTTCGTGAGCCTGCGCGGTCATGTCCTTCTTGGCGCCTTCCCATTGCTCGTCGGTAATATTCGGGTTCGGCTTGGCGGCGGCGGCGATCAGTTCTATCGCTTTCTTGCCGTACTTCTCGGTCCGTCCCAGCTTCTCCTCGCGATCCAAATCGTGCTCGCGGGCGCGTTGCGCGATGGTAGAGGCCAGCATAAGCATGGCGTTGTAATTATTGGGATCAACCTCGAGCGTGCGCTCGGCGTAAAGCTGCATCTTCTCAACGTCATTCTTCTGCTGGCAGCTCATGGCGGCCAGCAACAGGGCCACGCCCTTGAATTCCGTGTCGGCGTACTTGGTGATCAGGTTCTCGGCCGCGGCGATACGCGCATCCGGATCCTGAGCATTGAACATGGCCTGAATGGCCTCCACCTCACCCTTGGACTTGGGCTGCGGTTGCTTGGCAGCGGGCGCCTGGGCGGCGTTGGCGAAAACGCCGCACACCAGGGCTATGAGTGCGGCAACCAATATGCTCTTCTTCATCAATGACTCCTTATTCCTTATACTGTACTTGGTTTCAAAAGCGTTTTCCCGTGGAACACATCATTTCTTCTGACGATAGTCGCCGAGGGCTTTCTCGGCCGCCTGGCGCGCTCCGGGCGCGGCACCCTGGACCTCAAGGGCGGCGCGGTAGTGCTGCAGCGCCTCCTCGGTTTCCTTGGCGATCTCGGCCAGTCTTCCGAGGTACACCAGCGACCAGGACTTCGTGAACGGGTCCGGCGTCAATTCGAGCGTCTTGCGGAAAAGTTTGTCCCCCAGTTCAGGATCGTTCTGCAGCACGGCGATGCGCGCCAGCCCGAAGTAGCCGCGAGCTTGCAGCGTACGGTCGTCGGTCTCGCGCAAAGCGCGGGCGAACAAAGGCTTGGCCTTCTCGTAATCCTTCTTGCCGTAGACCTGCTCGGCTTCCTCGATCGTCTTTTCGGCGGGGCTCTGCGCGGCCTTGGGGGCCTCCGGCGCGTGCTTGGCCTTGCGGACCGCGCGCTCAGCGGCGAAAGTAACGCCGTCGAGTCGCCTCGTTTCCTTCCTGAGATCGATCGCATTGATCATCTCCGGGAGGTAAATGCGCATGGCGGTTTCCTGCTTCTCGTAAAGCGGAAGTTGTTCGGCGAAGTAGGGCGTCAGGATGTAGCCTTCCTTTAGCGCCTGGTCCACCGTGACGGTTCCGGCGCCCGCTGGAGCGAGGCGGCTTTCGACCGCCTTGATCAGGCACTCCGAAGTGAGCAGCAGAAAATCCTGCTTGTAAGCTTCATCCAGAGCCGGGGCACCGGCGGCGAAATCAATCAGCGACTTCTTCTTGTCGATGTCCTCGGAATACCTGATCGACAGCGGATCGATCATGAAGTGCAGATAGGCGTGGCGGATGTCATTGACCTGCGGTTCAGCGGAGGGGGTGACAACCACGTAATACTCGCTCGCATAACTGCGGATGTTGATCTGGTTGGGCGCCCCAAGTAAATCGACGTAAATCTGGAACCGGCGGCGTGAGAAGCTTCCCGTGGCGCGCAGGTAGGCATTCACATCCCGTACCGCGAGGGTCACCGGCGCATGGTACCGCTCGATCACCTGGTCGATGGCCGGCTGCGATTTCTTCCATAGGGTCGCGATGTCCGCCTCCCTGTGGAAACGGGTGAGCAGGGGCCCCAGTCCCTCGAGCGCCGCCGCATCGGGCGCGACTTCGTTCATCACGGCGCGGAACTCGAACATCGGCGGCTCGCTGGTGGATAGCGCGAACGACAGGTATTGGGAGTATTCGCGCGACGGGCTCTTTTGCCGGTGTTCCGCGAAAAAGGCCTTCAGCTCATCCAGGCAAGGAATCTTGCGAGCGGCCAGCTCGCGCCGGATCGCCAGCCGCAACGGGTTGTTGGAAGGTGAGTCTATGTCGGCATCGTAGCCGGCCGCGTTGATGGCCGCCATCACGGTGAACACCGATTCGCTGGCGTCGAGCTGGCCCTGCCCGGCGGCGGCTGCGGACAGGCAAGCGGCCAATATCAGGCAAACAGCGGCTAAAGGTTGATGCGACAAGGATGCACTCTGGACTTGAACCTTTAGTGTATCGCAGCCGGCGCCCCCGCTCTCCCCGCTCGGGCCGGGATCCGCGGCAAGGGAGTCACCAGCTGAGCAGGGCGCTCGCCAAACCCTGGCTGTTGGAGGTATGATCGACTCTTTCCATGAAAGAGACGCAGGAACAGCAACAGCCCAAGATCCGTGTGTCCGCGATTGTGGTGTCCTACAACTCCGCGCCCGCGTTGCGGCGTTGTATCGAGGCGCTCAGAAAGAGCCAGCAGCGCGAGCAACTGGAGATCCTTGTGGTGGATTGCGGCTCGCGCGACGACAGCCCGCGCATCGACGCGGAATTTCCCGATGTGCAGGTACTCCGCATGCCGCGGCACTTCGGATTCACGCGCGCGCGCAACATCGGCATACGCACGGCCGTTGGCGAGTACCTGATGCTGCTCGACCCGGACGTGGAGCTGGATCCCGCAACCATCCCGGCGCTGGCGAAGCGCCTGGACACCGATCCGGAGGCCGCCGCGGTCTGCCCGCTGCTGGTGGATGCGGACGGCCATGCCGTGCCGCAGTGCTTCTATTTGCCGACTCCCCGATCCATCGGCCAGACATGGCGCGACGGCACGCTTCGCCCGGCGACGGACCTCGATCTCACCGCCGGCGCCGTGTCCGTCGAACATGCCTCCCCAGCAGCGTTGATGGTCCGCACTTACGTTGTAAAGGGGATCAACTTTCTCGACCAGCGCTTCCCGCATTCGTGGGCGGACGTGGATCTTTCGTTCCAGATCTGGCGCGCATCCAAGAAGATCGTGCTACTGCCGGCTCTGCGCGCCGTGTCCCACGGCGACGCATTTCGTCCGGAATCGCTGGGCAACTCCGTGCAGGCGCTGGTGGACTCTGACTTCGCCCTTGGCGCCGCGTCCTTCGCAGGGAAGTATTTCGGATTCTTCACCGGACTGCGCTGGCGGATCACGCTAGTGCTGGAGGCTTTGCTCCAAGCCTTGGGAGCCATGTTCCGAGCCCGCGACATCGGCCTGGCGTTTTCGCGCTTCGTCTCCGTTCTGATGGGGCAACGCATCGACGGCACGCAGGCCGGCATCTGATCCGCTACACTATTCCCATCATGTCCACTGGCAGGCTTCACCTGAATCGCCGGGAGCTATTCGCCTGCACGGGCCTTATTCCCGGCGGGGCTTCTATGGCTCTCGCTGGAATGCAAGCAGATACGCCGCTGAAGCCCCTGAACCGGTTCCCGCGCATGGTGCAGGAGTATTTCGTCGAACGGGTGCGCGATTTGGATCGTGCCAATCGCCGGGCCATCGCGGCGTTGCACACAAAGGCCGAAGCCGAGGCTTACGTCGCCTCTGTGCGAAAGAAAATCGCCCTCTGCTTTGGTCCTTTGCCGCCGAAGACTCCGCTGAACGCCCGCATCACCGGCCGCGTCGAGCGGGATGTCTATCGCATTGAAAAGGTCTTGTTCGAAAGCCGGCCGGGATTCCTGGTCACAGCGAACCTGTATGTCCCCAAAGGACGCAAGTTTCCGCTGCCGGGTGTTGTCGCCTCCTGCGGTCATTCCAACAACGGCAAGGCCTCCGAGGCATATCAGTCGTTCGCGCAGGGGCTGGCTCGCATGGGCTATGTGGTCCTGATTTTCGACCCCATTGGCCAAGGTGAGCGGCTGCAGTACGTCGACGCGAACCTGAAGCCGCGCTTCGGTATCGGCGTGAGCGAGCATATCCGCGCCGGCAATCAGCAGGTGCTGGCCGGGGAAGTGTTCGCCGGATGGCGCGCCTGGGACGGCATCCGCGCACTGGATTACCTGCTCACGCGAGAGGAAGTGGATCCGCGCCACGTTGGCGTCACCGGCAACTCGGGCGGGGGTACCATGACCACGTGGCTCTGCGGCCTGGACACGCGCTGGACCATGGCCGCGCCGAGCTGTTTCGTCACCACATTTCTGCGCAACCTGGAGAACGAAGAACCCGCCGACCCGGAACAGTACCCGCACCACGCACTCGCGCTGGGGCTGGACATGAGCGACTTCCTTGCCGCCATGGCCCCCAAACCAGTGATCGTGCTGGCCAAGGAGAAAGACTTCTTCGACGTGCGGGGATCCGAAGAGGCATACCGGCGCCTGAAACATTTGTACACGGTTCTCGGCGCTCCCGGGAACATCGCATATTTCGCCGGTCCAACCCCGCACGGTTACACTCAGGAGAACCGCACGGCCATGTACCGATGGTTCAACCGCGCGACTGGCATCTCGAAGCTTCAGGAAGAACCATCCCTGGTCATCGAGAAGGATGAGACGCTCCAGGTGACGCCGGCCGGGCAGGTCGCTGGCATGGGCTCGCGGAACGTCGCCGCCTTCACGCGCGAGAAATCCCGCGCTCTCGCCGCGCGCCGCAAGCCTCTCGCCGGACCGGCTTTGACAGACGCCATCGTGAAAGTGTTGAAGCTGCCGCCTCGCCAGGAAACGCCGGACTTCCGCATCCTGCGGCCCCTTTCCGGACGCCGGTATCCAAAAAAGCATTGTACGATTTACGTCGTTGAAACCGAACCTCGCATCCAGGCACTGGTATATATGCTGGGAGATGAGCAACACGCCTCGCGCCCGACACGGCCGGTCGAGAGCGCGCTGCTCTACGTCTCGCACGAATCGGCGGATACCGAACTGCGTGAAGAGCCGCTCATCGGCGACCTGATCGAGGCGTCTCCCGGCGCAACGACCCTGGCCTGCGATCTCCGTGGCATCGGCGAGTCCCAGCCGGACACCTGCGGAATGAATTCCTTCCTGAATCCATACGGCAGCGACTACTTTTACTCCGGGTACTCTTTGATGCTGGATCAGCCCTACATCGGGCGAAGAACGTACGACCTGCTACGCGTGCTCGATTGGCTCGGCAGCTTCGGCTGCCGCAACGTCCACCTGGCTGGAAAGGGCTGGGGAGCGATCGCCGCAACCTTCGCGGCGGTGCTGCATCCCGCCGTGCGGCGCGTAACGCTTAAAGATGCGCCGCAATCCTTCTCCGAAATAGCAGAAACGGAAGATTACCGCTGGCCGCTGGCGGTGCTGCCGCCGCGCGTGCTCGAGAGCTTCGATCTTCCGGACTGCTACCGCGCCCTCGAAGGCAAGAATCTGCGCCTGGAATCCGTGGCGCACGCAGCGGGAATCGGGTAAGCCCCTCGCCGGCGCCGCTTCATCGGCTTGGTGCTTTCTCGACTATCTCGGACACAGCGCCGTCCACGTCTTCCACGCGGATGCGCAGCGACTTGCGCGCTTGGGCCTTTTCTTCGCTGATCTTGAACTGGGCCGCGATCATGCGGTCGAGCGACGCGTGTGGCGCGATCTTCGCATTCACCATCAACGACGGGTTGAACTTCTGCCCTAGCGTCGGATAGTAATCGAACAAGCGCTTGGCGTCGATCTCGGAAACCACCATGCCTTCGAGCGTCTGACCGGCTGCGTCCTCCAGGAACACATCCACCTTCCTCACGACGAAGGGATAGTCCGCCGGATTGACGAAACGAAAATCGGCGATGACCACGGCGCTCGATTCATCGGAAGCCAGCGTGCGCACCTTCTGGATGGAGCCCTTCAACTCGATGTGAGCGCCGCGATTCCAATAAAGCAGCACTCCCACCAGCGCCGAAGCGGCGGCAACGCCTACCAAGAGAAACGCCCAGAACGATTTGCTCACCTAACCCTCCACCAGCCGGATCATCTCTCGCATGGAAGCGTGGGATTTCTCGATCATGTTATCCCAGATGTGCGTTTCCAATCCGATCTCGCCCTTGTATCCGTCGCGTTCCAACGCCTTGAATACCGCCGTCCAATCCATCCGGTACGGTCCGGGGAGCACGCTGCGGCCCTTGATGTGCACGTTACCGAGGCGATCCTTGGGAATGATCGAGTAGGCCTCGGGAAACGGATTCTCCTTGTAGCCCACTCCGTTGAGGCAGTCCCAATTGAAGCCAAACCACTTGGATGGAACCATCTTGAGCAGTTCGGCGGCCTCGGCGCAGGTGGCCACGTTGCACGAGCCTTCGTTCTCGAGCAGCAGATGAATTCCGCGCCGCCCGGCCGTCTCGGCCATTCCGGCCAGAATCTCGGCCACGCGCGGCATCGCTTTCTCGCGTTCGCGCACGCGCTGGAAGGCAAACACCCTCACTTTGCGCGTACCGAGGATTTCTGCCGCATCGAGGGCCAGGCGCAAATCATCCATGCGGCGGGTGAACCGCCGGTCGCCTTCAGCGGCCCGCTTGGCGCGCTGCCCGGCCGTGTCCTTCGCACGCTCCACCGGCTCAAAGCCGGGCAGAGCGAATTTCAATAGCGGAGCGTCCAGGTAAGACACTTTCAGGCCGTGATCGCGGACCTTCTTGGCGAACGCGTGCAGTTCCGCGGCGGGCAGGTCAACATAGTCCCGCCTGCCACCCGGCACGCCCCGGACCTCGATCCACCTCAATCCGTACTGTTTCGCAAAATCAAAGGCCTCCTGTTCGGAGGCACCAATCTCGTCGGTAAGCGCGCTGAATCTCGATCGGTCGATCCGGTTACCAGCCCAAAGCGGCAGCGCGGCGAGTGGCGCCGCAAGCAGTTGTCGTCTTTTCATGTAAAGTCAACCACTGAAGGAATCAGTCACCCAACAGTTTGCCATAAGCCTGGAGACTTTCGACATTGTCGCAAACAGCTTTTATGGCAGCCGTGATGGGAATGGCCAGCATCAGTCCGGCCGCGCCCCACAGCGTGGCCCATCCCATCAGCGCCACGGTGACCACCAGAGGGTTCAGGTGCACACGCGAGCCGACCACCTTGGGATAGAGCAGATTCAAGGCCAGCAGGTGCAGAAAGGATACGACGGTGGCCAGGATCAGGTACGGCGTCAGTGTGCTGTACACGGTCAGGGCCGCGAAGACCGGCGGAACCAGAGCCAGCGGCAGTCCGATATAGGGGATCAGGCTCAGGAAGCCGCTGAGCGGACCCACCAACAGAAAGTACGGCAGCCGGAGAATCCAGAACAGCAGCGAACTGATCAACGCCAGCAGCACTCCCAGCATGAAGTTTCCCGCAACGAACGCGCGCACCATGGCGGCGATCCCCTGCATGCTGCGTCCGGCGGCCAAGCGCTCGTGCTCGTGGAACAGCCGCAGGAAACCGCGGTAGATGTGGTCGCGCCAGCTCAGCATGAAATACACCAGGAACGGCACGAAACTGGCCATCAACCCCGCCTGATAGAAAGCGCGCGCGTTGCTGTACACATAGTCCACAATGGGACTCCGCTCGGGCCGGATGCGCACTTCGGGCACCGGTGCCGGCTCGATAATCGACGGCGGTTCCGGCAGATTGAGCGGCTCGGCCGCGCGGCGCTTGCGCCTGTCGGCCTGCTTCTTCTCTTCCGCCGCGCGCGCCTGTTCCTGGGCCTTCTGTTTTTCCTGCAGCCGCTTCGGGGCCAGCACCTCGTAGGTGGCGCGCTCCATGCTCTCCACCTTGCCGACCACGGCATCGGAGATCTCATGGATCTTCTGGCTGTAATTCGGCAGGTCTTCGATCAGCCCGCTGGCCTGCGTATAGAATCCCAGGCCCGCAAGATAGAGCAGCAGGAGCGCGACGCTGCAAACCAGAAAGCTGGCCAGGGTGCGGGGCAGATGAGCGCGCACCAGTACGTCGACAAACGGCTCCAGAATGAGCGCAATGACCGTGCTGACGAGCAGGGTAATGAAGAACAATTGCCCAAAGTACAGCACGGCAATGAAGCCGCTAAGCGCAATCAGCAGGGCACTGAAGCTTCGAGTTTCGCGGGATTTCCAGGTTCGCGAGACAACAGCCACGCATTCTCCCCCTCATAGCGGACGCAGGCTAAACGCTACTCTATCATGAAGCGCCCTATAATGAAATCTCACCTGTGGAACCACGCGATCCCAATGCCTGCGGAAGGATTCTCGCGCTCGATCTCGGCGCGCGGCGAATCGGCGCCGCTCTGAGCGACCCGCTCGGATTGACCGCGCAGGGCATCCAGACCATCACCCGCACCAACATACGCGAGGACCTGGCGCAGTTGAGTGAGATCATCCGTCAGAATGACGTAACGCTGATCCTGCTGGGCAACCCGCTGCACATGAGCGGCAACGAAGGCCGCCAGTCGGTTTGGGTACGAGATTTTGCCGAGCGCCTCAAAGCGCATACAGGCCTGCCGGTGCGCCTGTGGGACGAGCGCCTCACCTCCGTGGAGGCCGGCCGCGTGCTGCGTTCAAGTGGGATCAGTATCGAGAAGCGCGCTCGCGCCGTTGACCGCTTGTCCGCCGTGTTGTTGCTCCAGAGCTACCTGGAAGCGCAGTCCGTCCAGGGCGCGCCTTCGGACATGAACGAATGAGAGCGCAGAGACGGTTGGCTCGTTTCGTCATTGTTGCCTTGGCCCTGGCGGGCGTGCTGGCCGCTTTGGCGTCTTTAGGACACCGTTACGCCGGCTTTGCGGGCGAGGCGTTCGTCGACATCCCGAAGGGTGCCCGGGCACCGCAGGTGGCGCAAATGCTCACCGAACAGGGAGTCATCCAGTTCGAATGGCAGTTTCTGGCGGTACGCGTGCTGCGGCCCCGGGCGAAGGTGCAGGCCGGCGAATACCATTTCTCGACTCCGGCATCGGCCTGGCAAGTGTTTGACCGGCTCTCGCGCGGCGATGTGTTCTTCTATGAATTGGTGGTGCCGGAAGGCAGCAATATGTACGACATCGCCGCCGCTCTCAATCGATTAGGCACCGGCGCCGCAAGTGGTTTCCTGGAGGCGGCCTCCGGCGTCTCGCGTATACGCGACCTCGCGCCGGAAGCGCACAGCCTGGAAGGGTATCTCTTCCCGGCCACCTATCGCGTCACGCGGCATTCGACCGCCGGGCAACTGTGCGCCGAAATGACCTCGCGCTTCCGCCGCGCCTGGCGGGAAGCCGGGGGCGGCGGCAGCGTGCATGATACGGTGACGCTGGCCAGCCTGGTCGAAAAAGAGTCCGCCGTCGCAGCCGAACGCCCCACAGTCGCCAGCGTCTACGCGAATCGCCTCCGTATCGGTATGCCGCTGCAATGCGATCCGACGGTGATCTACGCATCGCTGGTCGATGGCCGCTATCGCGGCGCCATCTATCGATCAGACCTCGAAAGCAGGAACCCTTACAACACCTATGTGAATCCGGGGCTTCCGCCCGGCCCAATCGCCAACCCGGGCGCCGACGCGCTTCGCGCCGCGCTGCATCCGGCCGCCACAAAGTACCTGTATTTTGTCGCTGTTCCCGGGGGAGGCGGCGCGCACAAGTTTTCCGAAACGCTGGAATCGCACCAGCAAGCCGTGGCAAAATACCGCCGTGCCACCAATCACGCCCGCGAAGCGCAAGCGCCTGCGCGAGTATCTCGAAAAAGCCAAGCCGGCCGTGGTGGGCACACCCGAGTGGGCGGCGCTAAAAGACGCCCTCGCACCCATCGCTGACTCGTATTTGCGCAAGCTGTTACGAGAATCCGGCGCACCCCTGGCCCCGCTCATCGAAGGGGTCCGGCAATCGGACTTCGACGAGCTGGAACGAACCCTTACCGCGCTCGGTGAGGTTTACGCAACGGCAGACGCCTCGACTGCGCGCCAGTGCCGCCAAGTGGTGATCGAGGCCCGCCAGCACGCGCGCTGGGCCGCGCAACGCGCAGGCGAGGACGAAGCGAAGCGCAAGACCAAGGAAGAAATGATGCAGTGGATGCTCGTATGGCTGGAGAATCCGGAGGTTTTTCCGGCCTGGGCCGCTCTGCGCCGCAAGAACTGGTGACAAACTAAGGTCATGTCAATCTCACGGCGCTCCGCTCTTGCCTCGCTTGCCCTGGCTCCCGCTGCCCTGCGGGCGCAGACCTACACGGGCTCCGGCCATGCCAACATCGGCTTCAAGGCCGACACTGCGCCCGTGCGCTCCGAATCCGGCATCGGCGCCCTCATGCCATGGGCCGACGCCCTGTGGGCCGTCACTTACAACAGCCACATGAAGGGCTCGGGAAGCGGCCTGGGCTTGTACCGCGTCGACGAAACCTTGAAGTGCGAGCGCGTGCATGTGCACGACGGTACCTACGCCAACCGCCTCATCCACAGGGAATCAGACCAGTGCTTCATTGGCCCTTACGTGATCGACGCCAAGGGCAACTGGAAACACATCCCGGCATTCGACGATCACCGTCTGACCTCCACCATGCGCCACCTCACCGACCCGGCCAACAAGGTCTACTACCAGACCATGGAGGGGCTGTTTCTGGAGATGGATGTCCACGACCTGAAGCCTCGCGTTCTGTTCGACCTGGTAAAGGAAATGAAGCTAGCCGCCCGGCCGCACTTCAAGGGCGGGTACACGGCACAGGGTCGCGTGGTGGTGACTAACAACGGCTTCTATGAGTTTGGGCAGGACCAGGCCGGGTTGTTCGAGTTCGACGGGAAGAACTGGCGGAAGCTTTCGGGCAAACCGCACATGGACGTGGCCGCGCGCCAGGACATGGGCCAAGCGATGTTCGCCACGGGCTGGGACGAAGCCTCGGTGCTGTTCTGGACACTGGTCAAGGGCGAGTGGCAGCGCTACCGGCTTCCCAAGGCCACGCACGCCATGAGCCATGCCTGGCAGACCGAATGGATGCGTATCCGGGAGGTCGAAACCGAACACTACATGGTGGACATCCAGGGGATGTTCTACGAATTGCAGCCGGTCCCCTTCGAAGGCCGCATCTGGGGGCTCAAACCGGTGTGCCAGCACCTGAGGATCATCCCGGACTATTGTTCGTTCCGCGGCATGCTGGCACTGGCCGGCAACCAGACCACTGCAAACCGCGACAACAATGCGCTATCCGGCCAGCCCCAGGCGGGCCTCTGGTTCGGCCAGACAGACGATCTGTGGAAGTGGGGCCGTCCGCAAGGCTGGGGCGGACCCTGGTGGAAGAGCGACGTCCGCAAAGGCGTTCCCTCCGATCCTTTCCTCCTCACGGGGTTCGAACACAAGATGCTGCACATCAGCGCTGACCGCGCCGCATCATTCGACATGGAGATCGACTTCATGGGCAACGGTACCTGGCACCGTTACGAGCAGATCAAGGTCCCGGTGGAGGGATACGCAAAGCACCTCTTCCCGGACGCTTTCTCCGCGCACTGGATACGTCTGACGCCGCAATCGGATTGCCGCGCCACAGCGTCTTTTTTCTTCGTGTAAGAGCCCTGCTCCGTTCAGCACGACGCCGAAATGGAACACAAGATGCCAGTTTCTTGCCGATTTGGGACTCATCCCCCCGTGTCTCACTGTAAGTTATTGATTTAACGGGTCCGATTCTTGGCTACCGGATTGCTTTTGCATTGGACGTGAACCCGAACGAGGTGTTTACGTTCCTTTCGGCCAGTCTCGCCGCCGGTGTGAGCCTGGGCTTCGCGGTCAGCCAGTACCGCACCTGGACCCGTGCCCGCCGCTGGAGGCGGATTACCGCACGTCTGATCGAGGGAGACTGAGCCTGGGATCGTTGGTGTCCTTCCGGATCTAGACAGCCCCCTATTGCCCAATTTATACTTCTGTTTTTGGAAGCACTTTCCATGCAGCAGGTGATCGGCAATACGGCCAGCGGCGATGAATTCGATCCCGCGGCGCCGCAGCGCGAGGCGGCCATGTTCTATGGACTGTTCCTGCGCGGACACTCGGCCGATGCCCTGCGCAAGGACATCGACATTCCACGGAAGCTGCTCGAAAAGTGGATGCGCGCGCCGCACTACGAGGATTCCTTCCGCGTCCGGCTGCATCGCGTCTACCATTACCGCAAGCAGGTGCTGGCCATCTTCGACGAGCTGGTACACCACGAAAAGCGCACTCGGCCGCGGCCGCAATAGCAAAGGAGCAGGGCCAGCCTCGGTGGATGTTCCTGGCAATTGCATGCAGCAGAATGGATCCTCACCGCACTAAACTGGATGGAATGGAGCCACAGAACAAGCCGCTCGTCGCGGTAGTCATGGGAAGCAAGTCGGACTGGGAGGTCATGCGCCAGGCTTCGGAAACGCTGGCAGGGTTCGGCGTTCCGCACGAGTGCCGGGTTCTTTCGGCGCACCGCACCCCAGCGGCCGCGGCGGAGTATTTTTCACAAGCGGAATCACGAGGCATGCAGGTGGTGATTGCCGCCGCGGGAGGCGCGGCGCACCTGGCAGGGGTGGCAGCGGCTCACACGCTGTTGCCCGTTCTGGGAGTGCCCATGGAGAGCGCGACGCTGAAAGGAATGGATTCGCTGCTCTCCACCGTGCAAATGCCCGCCGGAATCCCCGTGGGAACGCTGGCGATCGGGAAATCCGGCGCGATCAACGCCGCGCTGCTTGCGGTCGCTATGCTGGCCAACAGCCGCCCAAAACTGAGGGAGAAGCTCCGGGAGTACCGCGAGGAACAGGCCCGCAAGATTCTGGCCACCAATCTTATTTGACGCTCCCCGACACGGTCCGATAGACTGGGAATTTGGTCCTTCCCTAGCAGTGTGCTTACTGGGTGGTCGATCACTAGCAACAACCGCAGGGCAAGCCAAGCAATCAAGGAGGGTGTTGAGTTGGCAAACGCAGCAAGACAGATCTTCACGTCGGAGTCCGTAACTGAAGGCCATCCCGATAAGATGGCGGACCAGATTTCCGATGCGGTCCTGGACGCGGTGCTCGCACAGGATGCCACCGGACGCGTAGCGTGCGAGGTACTTGTCACTACCGGCATTTGCATGGTGGCAGGCGAGATCACGACCACTTGCTACGTGGATGTCCCGAAGCTCGCGCGTAACGTGATCCGGGACATCGGCTACACCGACGCTGCTTACGGATTCGACGCCGAGACTTGCGGTGTGCTGAATACCATTCAGAGCCAGTCGCCGGACATCGCCATGGGCGTGGACGTTGGCGGCGCGGGCGACCAGGGCCTGATGTTCGGTTATGCGTGCGACGAAACCGCCGAACTCATGCCGCTGCCCATCATGCTGGCCCACAAGCTGGTGCGCCAGTTGAGCGATGTACGCCGCGCAGGCAAGCTGGATTTCCTGCGTCCGGACGGCAAGAGCCAAGTGAGCGTCGAGTACGTCAATGGACGCCCCCTGCGCCTGGACGCCATCGTGGTCTCCACGCAGCACAGCGACAAAGTATCCACCGAAACCCTCCGGGCCGAGGTCAAGAAGCACATCATCGATCCCGTGGTGCCCTCCAGCATGGTGGACTCGGCGACCAGGGTGCACATCAACCCGACTGGCCGCTTCGTAGTGGGCGGACCGCACGGCGACACCGGGCTCACGGGCCGCAAGATCATCGTTGACACTTACGGCGGCATGGGGCGGCACGGCGGCGGCGCGTTCTCGGGCAAGGATCCCACGAAGGTGGACCGTTCGGCCTGCTACATGGCCCGCTACATCGCCAAGAACATCGTGGCCGCCGGTTTGGCGAGCCGCGCGGAAGTGCAGTTGGCTTACGCCATTGGCGTGGCCGAACCGGTGTCGGTTCTGGTCAACACCTTCGGCACAGGCAAGGCGACGGAAGACAAACTGGTCGAGTTGGTGAGGGGAAACTTCCCGCTCACCCCGCGTGGCATGATCGACCACCTGAAGCTCCGGCGGCCCATTTATCAGAAGACGGCGGCGTTCGGCCACTTCGGCCGGACCGAGCCGACTTTCACTTGGGAAGCCACCGACAAGGCGGAAGCTCTGCGCGAAGGCGCGAAGGCCCCCGCCGCGGCGGTGCGGGCATAGACGTCAAGGCGCGAACCAAGAGGCGAAGATGGCTTTGAGTACACAAACATCGGTACCATGCGACGTCAAGGACATGACCCTGGCCGACATGGGGAAGAAGCGCATCGAGTGGGCTTTCCAGTCGATGCCGGTCCTGCAGACCATTCGTAAGCAGTTCATCAAAACGCAGCCTTTGGCGGGGATCCGCGTGGCGGCCTGCCTGCACGTGACCACGGAGACGGCAAATCTCATGATCACGTTGCGCGACGGCGGCGCCAACATCCGGCTGTGCGCGTCCAATCCGCTCTCGACGCAGGACGACGTAGCGGCCAGCCTGGTGCGCGACTACGGTATCTCCACTTTTGCCATCAAGGGCGAGAACAACGAAAGCTATTACAGCCACATCGCCGCGGCACTGGACAGCAAGCCGCAGGTCACGATGGACGACGGTGCGGACCTGGTGACCGTCCTGCACACCACCCGCAAGGAATTGCTGGAGGGCGTGATGGGAGGCACCGAGGAAACCACCACCGGCGTCATCCGCCTGAAGGCCATGGCCAAGGAAGGCGTGCTCCGCTACCCGATCGTCGCCGTCAACGACGCTCTCACCAAGCACCTGTTCGATAACCGCTACGGCACAGGCCAGAGCACCATCGACGGCATCGTGCGCGCCACCAATGTGCTGCTGGCCGGGTCGACAGTGGTCGTGGCCGGCTACGGCTGGTGCGGCCGCGGCTTCGCCAACCGGGCGCGCGGCTTGGGCGCCAATGTAATCGTGACGGAAGTCGATCCCATCAAGGCGATCGAAGCCATCATGGATGGCTTCCGCGTTATGAGCATGAACGAAGCGGCCCTGATCGGCGACGTATTCTGCACGTTGACCGGCGACAAGAACGTGATCGCCCGTGAACATTTCGAGAAGCTGAAGAATGGCGCTATTCTCGCCAACTCGGGCCACTTCAACGTGGAAATCGACCTGGAGACGCTGGGCCGCATGGCCAGTTCCCGCAGGCATGTCCGCGAATTCGTCGAAGAGTATGCCATGCGCGACGGCCGCAAGATTTACGTGCTTGCGGAAGGACGCCTGATCAACCTGTCGGCGGCCGAAGGGCACCCCGCCTCGGTAATGGATATGAGCTTCGCCAATCAGGCGCTTGGCGTTGAATACATGATCAAGAACCACGCCTCGCTCGAGAAGAAGGTGTACTCCGTTCCCGAGAACATCGACAAGAGCATTGCGCGCATGAAGATCGAGTCGATGGGCGTGAAGATCGACCGGCTGACTCCGGAACAGGAAGCCTACCTGGCGAGCTGGTCGGAAGGCACATAGGAAATCGCTCGGACGGCACGGAAACGCTATCGGAGCCCGGAACACGCGGGCGCGGGAGTTTTACGCACCGTCGAGACAGTCAGATTGAGGTAATCCATTGTCAACAGAAGAGGTCTGCAAACGTACGCTGGACATTTCGATCCCGGTATCCGAGGTTGAGGCCGAGACCGAGAAAGTGGTGGCTTCCCTGCAGAAGAAGCTGCGCCTGCCCGGTTTTCGTCCGGGCCACGTCCCTACGAGCATCATCCGCAGCCGGTTTAAGGAAGACATCCGCCAGGACGTTCTCGAAAACCTAGCCCCCAAGTTCTTCCGCGAAAGGGCGGAGGCCGAAGGGTTGAACCTGGCGGGCCCGCCTAGCCTGCATGATGTCAAGTACGAACCGGGCCAGCCGCTCCAGTTCAAGGTGGATTTCGAGGTTCTGCCGTCTTTCGAACTGAAAGAGTACGAAGGCCTGCCGGTGGTCTATCGGGACCCGGAAGTGACCGACGAGGAAGTCAGCCAGCGCCTGGAACATCTTCGCGAAGAGAAGGCCGAGTACGTGGACATCGATCCCCGCCCGCTCGCAGCAGGCGACTTCGCCGTCGTCAGCCTGGAGAGCCTTGCGGGCGTCGAGGGCGAGCCGATCAAGAACGACGAGATGGTGCTGCACATCGGCAGCGAGGACACGCTACCGGCGTTCACCGAGAACCTGACCGGCGCGGCTCCCGGCGAGCAGCGTGAGTTCGACGTCACTTATTCCGAGGATTACACGGAACGCAGGCTGGCCGGCAAGACCGTGCGTTTCCGCGCCGTCGTGAAGGGCGTGCGCCGCAAGGAACTTCCGGAGTTGAACGACGAGTTTGCCCACGACCTGGGCGACTACAAGGACCTCGGCGAACTGCGCGAGGCCCTGCGCAACGTCATGCTTCGCGAGAAGGAGTTCGTCGCCCAGCAGGACGCCAAGAACAAGCTGGTGGAGAAGCTGGTAGACCTGCACGACTTCCCTGTGCCTGAAGCGCTCATCGAGCATCGCATCGAGGATATCGTCGAACAGAATCTCCGCTCGCTTGCCGTACGCGGCGTCGATCCCAGGACGGTGAAACTGGACTGGGACAAGATCCGCGAGTCCCAGCGCGAAAAGGCCGTGCGCGACGTCAAAGCGTCTCTGTTGCTGGATCGCGTTGCCGACAAGCAGCAGATCGAACCGACCACCGACGAGGTGGATCGCGAACTGCAGCGGTTGGCGCGCCAGGAACGCCAGCCCGTAGCGGCCCTGCGCGTGAAGTTCGAAAAGGACGGAACGCTGCGCCGCATCGCTTCGCACATTCGTACCGAGAAAACCCTGAACTATCTGTTCGAGCGCGCCCGCAAAGTGGCTGAATAACCGGACAGCGTAGCCACTTCACCGCCCCATGCGATAAATTGGGGCGGATGCTACCCCGCAGAGAGTTTCTTCAGTCCGCCATCGGTGGAGCCGCCGGAGGTGTGCTCACACCAGACCGTATTCGCGTCGCCTTCGATCCGTCCTCGCGCCCGGAGGCACTGGCGGCAAAGGAACTGGTCCGCTATATCGAGCGCATAACCGGCGTAAAGCCGGCCCTGGTTGATGATTCCAAGGCTGCCTCATCGCCGGCGGGCGTAGTCCATGTGGGCCGTACGAAAACCGTTGTACGGCTCATTGCGTCGGGTGCGCTGCCGGATCCCGCCCTTGAAAACGCGGAAGCCTATTTGATCCGTTGGATGCCCGAAGGCGGTGGACAACTCGTCCTGCTGGGGGCCACGCCCATCGCGACGTGGTTCGCCGTGTACGATTACCTGGAGCGCTGCTGTGGGGTAGGCTTTTTTGCCGACGGTGATCAGGTACCGCACCGCAACGCACTTCCCTTCCACGGCATTAACCTGTCCACCAAGCCGCGCTTTGCCGAGCGCATGGCGATGAATTTGACCATCTACTGGTACTCGGCACCATGGTGGGATTGGGACGATTGGCGCCGTTACATCGACTGGCTCTTGAAATGCCGCTACAACATACTGAGTCTCTGGGACACCCCGGGGGAAGATCTGGTGTGGCGCGACGTATGGAAACAATTCGGAGTTCAGGTTGCGCAGTCAAGTTACTCCGGTCCGCCCTTCGGCATGTTCCAGCCCATCAAGTACGGTGTCGATCCGCCGCAACCCGCGGCGTGGGCGGAATGGCAGCGCGACCTGAACCACAGAATCATTGGGTATGCCCGAGAGCGCGGCATGAAGACTGTCTCGCCCTCCGTCTCCGGCCTGGTTCCACCGGAGTTTCAGCGGGTGTTCCCTCAGGCGCGCACATTCCAGTCCATCTGGCCCGGCCCCGACCGTTACGCGCAGACCTACCTGCACCCCACTGACCCGCTTTACGGAAAGGCCGGCAAAGCCTTTCTCGAAGCATATAACCGGCTGTATGGGACGGATCATTACTACTGGCTGGAAAACTACCTCGAATGTTCGTTTCGCGGGGACAGCGCGTTGCAGGAGAGCGTGCGCCGGGAGATCGCCGGAGCCAATTTCAAAATCGTGGATGAGGTGGACCCGCGCGGTATCGGGCTGCTGAGCACCTGGACATACTCGAACCAGCCGCGTGAGTGGCCGCGACCCTTAGTTGAGGAGCACTTTGCGCGCGTGCCGAAGAACCGCGTTCGCATCGTCGATCAGTATGCCGAAAGTCTCCCTCTGTATAAGGAGTGGGATTACTTCGATGGCCGTCCCTGGCACTTCGGCATGGTCTATTCGTTCGCCTCCGATACTTACCTGCACGGCGACGTACGGCGATTAGAGAAACAGGTGAAGGAGGTAGCGAGCAATCCAAGAGCAGTCAACTGTGTGGGCTACTATCCCAACGAAGAAGCCGTCGGGCACAACCATTTCTATGCGTCCTTCCAGGCCAAGCTCGGGTGGAATCCATCCGAGGTGGATCTCGGCACCTTCCTGAAAGAGTACGCTTCGGCTCGTTACGGACGTGAAGCCGCGCCGTCGATGTTGCCTGCGCTCATAGAGTTGTCGAACACGGTGTACGGTGCTGCACGTAGCGCCAAGCCGCTCTACTGGAAGCGGCCCAGCGCGGAGTTGGACATACGGCCTGGAGTGAACGGTCCCGATTATCTGGCGCGTCTGCGGAAAGCGCTCGAACTGTTTCACGCGTCAGCGGCCAAGCTCAGCCAAAGCGAGTTGTACTTGCACGATTTGAACGATATTGCGAGACAATACGCAGCCGAACTCTATAACGCCCACATGCTGAGGTTGAACGCCGCCTTCTCCATGCTGGACCAGGCGGCCGTCGAGCGCCACGCGGCGTTCCTCGAAGTCTTGCTCGATTCGATCGAGCAACTGCTCAGCCACGATGATTTCTACTGGTTGAGCAGGAGTATCCGCAAAGCGCGGCGCTTACCAGGGGCCTCACCCGATTTCGACCGGCGCGCACGAGACATCCTGACCCTCTGGGCCGGCGTGATTCGCGACTACGCATGCCGCGACAATTACGAGCTGGTCAAGACCTACTACCGCCCGCGTGTGAACCGCTATCTGGAAGAGGTCAGGCGCGCCATGCGCATGGGACAACGCCTGCTCGCAGGTTATCGCAGAACCGCCCTGGAGGCCGACTACGATAAACATGAAAAAGCCTGGGTCGCCGACGGTTTTCCGCTTTGTGAAGGCCGGCCGGACCCGAAACGCGTGGCCGGAACCGTCGAGGATCTGCTCAAAGCTACGGCCAACCCTCCGGCGTAAACAGCTTGTGAAAGGTGTACCGCCTTTTTTAGGATATTAAGCTGTGAGCTGCTCTTTTTCAGCAAAAGAGCAGCACATCCATGCCCGGGTCTACATCGTATGCGTGGCTTCTGATTGTGTGGACCATTACGATTGCGGGAGCCGCGCCTCAGGCGAAGAACGCTTTCCAGGTGACGTTGGTGAGCGCGTGTGCCACCATGGCCGCTCGGATACTGCCGGTTTTCAGGTATGCACGCCCATAGAACCAGCCGGCGATGGCCGCGATAAGCGCGAACTTCCAGTTTGGGAATGCTCCGAACGGCAGGTGCACCGCGCCGAACAGAAGGGACGTCGCTACAAGCGCAAGCGTGCCGCGTCCGGTCCAGGCGCGCACCCACTGCAGCAGCAAGCCGCGGAAAAAGAACTCTTCCGACAGCCCCACTACCCACAGCATCGCCAGGAACGTCAGGATAATCAGCCACCAGGGCAGGTTGTTCCACCGAAACGCTTTGAATTTCAGCGCGAACGATAGAACCACCCCAATCGGAATGAAATAGAGGTACTGCAATCCACCGACAGCCCATTCGCGACTCGTCGGAAGCAGACCCAGCCCCACGCCTTCCATGCCCCGGAAGCGCAGCGCCGCCACCACTCCCAGGCGAATCCACATCACCTGGCCGAGCGTCGAGCCGGGCAGGTCCTCATGCGGACCGAGGTAGATGCGCGCAAAAACCTTGCTCAACACGACCCCAGCCATCAGCGCTAGGAAGCCCACGTCTGCATACCAGCGCCGGGGCAGGACCAAGTACCAGGCCAGGACCAGCGAGGCGAACAGGGCCAGCAGAGCCAAGGATTCCCAACGGAAGGACCCGAGCGGAAGGCTGTAGAGCGAGTACGTTGCCAGGCCGCTGGCGGCGAGTCCAATCGCAACGCGGCCGGATGAGAAGCGGTCCAGCCAGGCGCGTGTGCGTCCCGACATGGTCAGGAAATAGAGGGTAATCTCTACCAGGAAGGCCGGCAGAGCAGCCAGGAGCAAGGGCGTTGGAACGTTGCGCACCTAACCATCATAGAAAAAGCCCGCCCCCAAGAACGAGGGCGGGCCATTCTGTCTTCTGTATTCTGACTTCTCTACCTAGTACTCCATGCCGTGGTCATGACCGGGCATCGGAGCGGCAGGCTTCTTTTCGGGGATCTCGCAGATCAACGCTTCGGTCGTCAGCATGAGAGCCGCGATGGAGCTGGCGTTCTGGAGAGCCGTACGGGAAACCTTGGTCGGATCGATGACGCCGTCCTTCACCAGGTCGACGTACTGCTCGGTGTCGGCGTTGAAGCCGTAGTTCACGTCGGAATTGGCGCGAATCTTCTCGGCCACGATGGCGCCCTCGAGGCCCGCGTTGCCGGCGATCTGGCGCAGCGGTTCTTCGCAGGCGCGGCGCACGATGTTCACGCCAATCTGTTCGTCGCCGCCGAGCTTCAGGGATTCCAGGGCCTTGGCCGCGCGCAGCATGGCCACGCCGCCGCCCGGAACGATTCCTTCCTCGACCGCAGCGCGAGTGGCGTGCAATGCATCTTCCACGCGAGCCTTCTTTTCCTTCATCTCGGTCTCGGTTGCCGCACCGACCTTGATCACTGCCACGCCGCCGGCCAGCTTGGCCAGCCGCTCCTGCAGCTTTTCACGGTCGTAGTCGGATGTGGTTTCTTCGATCTGAGCGCGCAACTGCTTGATGCGGCCCTCGATGGCCTTCTGGCTGCCGGCGCCCTCGATGATGGTGGTGTTGTCCTTGTCAATGACGATGCGCTTGGCCTTGCCGAGATCCTCCAGCTTCACGCCTTCCAGCTTGATGCCGGTCTCTTCCATGATGGCCTTGCCGCCCGTCAGGATGGCGATGTCTTCGAGCATAGCCTTGCGGCGATCACCGAAGCCAGGAGCCTTTACGGCAGCAACATTCAGCGTTCCACGCAGCTTGTTGACCACCAGGGTGGCCAGCGCTTCGCCTTCCACTTCTTCGGCCACGATCAACATCGGACGGCCGGAGCGGGCGATCTGCTCGAGCAACGGCAGCAGATCCTTCATGTTGCTGATCTTCTTCTCGTGGATCAGGATGGAGACGTCTTCCAGCACGCACTCCATGCGGTCCGGATCGGTGACGAAGTAGGGGGACAGGTAGCCGCGGTCAAACTGCATGCCTTCGACCGTCTCCAGCTCGGTGGTGATGGTCTTGGCTTCTTCCACCGTGATGACGCCGTCCTTGCCGACCTTCTTCATGGCTTCGGCGATCGTGTTGCCGATGGTGCTGTCGCCATTGGCGGAAATAGTGCCGACCTGCGCAATGGCGTCGCCGGAAATCGGCTTGGAGAACTTCTGGATCTCCGCTACCACGGCTTCGACGGCCTTGTCGATACCGCGCTTCAGTGCCATCGGGTTGGCGCCCGCGGCCACGCTCTTCACGCCTTCACGGAAGATCGACTGGGCCAGAATGGTAGCCGTCGTCGTGCCGTCGCCGGCCACGTCCGAGGTCTTCGAGGCGACTTCGCGAACCATCGCCGCACCCATGTTCTCCAGCGGGTCCTTTAGTTCGACTTCCTTCGCCACGGTGACGCCGTCCTTGGTAATGGTCGGGCCGCCGAATTTCTTCTCGAGAACGACATTGCGGCCCTTGGGACCGAGTGTCACCTTCACTGCATCGGCGAGTTGGTTGACGCCGCGCAGGATCGCCTGCCGCGAGTTCTCGCTGTATACAATCTGCTTAGCTGCCATGGATAACTCTCCTTAAAGAACCCCTTAGTTCAGAACTCCGAGGACTTCGTCCTCGCGCATGATCAGGTACTCCTCGCCATCGATCTTGATGTCGTTGCCGGAGTACTTGCCGAAAAGGATGCGGTCGCCGGCCTTCACATCCAGAGGCACCAGCTTGCCATCCTCAAGGCGCTTTCCCTTGCCAACAGCCACGACCTCGCCCTCCTGGGGCTTTTCTTTGGCCGTGTCCGGGATGATGATGCCGCCCAGGACGGTTTCCTTCTCCTCGATCCTTTTCACTACGATCCGGTCGTAGAGCGGTCGAATCTTCATCTACTAAACCTCCATCAGAGTGAGTTTGTAACTTTCGAATGGGGCCACAGCGGAATTCAACCTGCCCCGTTGACTATTATTAGCACACTCCAACGAAGAGTGACAAGGTGATTTCGCAACACACAGAAAACAAATGAAATATTCTATACCTGACAAAAACAAGCGCAAGTTTTCTGCGGACAGTTCCCTAGGGCTCCCAACTTTGCGATACTCGAAGTGTCATGTCCCGAAAACTCTTGCTTGCCAGCTTGGCCCTCCAAGTGGCGCTCGCCGCCGCCGCGTTCGCCGCGCCGAAGATGAAAGCACTCATCATCGACGGGCAGAACAATCACGATTGGAAAAGCACGACGCCGGTATTGAAGAAGGATCTGGAAAGTTCCGGCCTGTTCCAGGTGGACGTGACCACTACGCCGCCCAAGGGCGGGCCGATGGAGCAGTTCAAGCCGAATTTCGCCGCCTATCGCGTGGTGGTTCTGAACTACGTGGGCGACAACTGGAGCGAGCCTGTGCGTACGGCGTTCCTCGACTACGTCCGCAAGGGCGGCGGAGTGGTCGTGTACCACGCGGCCGACAATGCCTTCGGCGACTGGCCGGAATTCACCGAAATCATAGGCTTGGGCGGTTGGGTGGCATGGAACGAGAAATCGGGCCCGTATCTCTATTGGAAGGACGGCAAGATCGTACGGGACGACTCGCCGGGCCGCGCCGGCAACCACGGCAAGCAACACGCCTACCAGATCACGGTGCGTGAGCCGAAGCATCCCATCATGGCCGGACTGCCGCCGGTGTGGATGCACGCAAAGGACGAGTTGTACGACCACATGCGCGGGCCGGCGAAGAACCTGACGCTGCTCGCCACCGCGTACTCTGACCCCGCCACCAGGGGCTCGGGTAGGGACGAGCCGCTCATGTTCTCGATCACCTATGGCAAGGGGCGGATCTTTCACACCATGATCGGCCACGATCCGTCTTCGATGAGCTGCGTCGGATTCATCGTCACGCTGCAGCGCGGCGCGGAATGGGCCGCGACCGGGAAAGTGAAGCAAAAGGTTCCGGCGGACTTCCCGACGGCGACCGAGGTCCGCACGCGTCCGTAACGCGAAAATCGCTATCCTGAAAGCAGCATGCGGCGCGCGCGCTGGATTCCTCTCGTCCTGATGGTCCTGATCGTGGCCGGCGTGGGCGGCGTCTACTACTTGCAGAAGCGGATTCAACAGGCGCAGGCCCCTCCGCCGCCACAACCCCTCCCTATGCGTCTAAACGCGGTGGCGCCCGACTGGTGCGTGACCAAGAGCGAAGGCGCGCGTCCCATTATCGACATCTGCGCCAAGCAGTTCGAGCAGGTGAAAGATCCTCCGCGCATGGAACTGCAAGGCGTGGAGTTGCACCTATACCGCGACTCGGCCAAGGAGTTCGATCGCGTGCGTTCGGCCAAAGCGACTTACATTCCCGACCAGGCCACGCTTTATTCGGAAGGCGAAGTGGAGATCACGCGCGGAGTGCCGGTCCAGGGAACGCCGAAAGGGCAGCTCATGGTCATCCGGTCCAGCGGCGTGACCTTCGACGCGCGGACAGCTCGTGCTACGACGGACCGTCCCACGAAATTCGAATTCGACCTGGGCGGCGGCGAATCGGTGGGCGCTACGTACGACCCCTCCGTCCGGGAATTGCACATGCACAGCCAGGTGAAGCTCGACTGGCGAGGACGCGGACCACGGCCCCAGCCCATGCAGCTTGAAAGCGGCGAGCTGATTTACAAGGAATCCGAATCGAAAGTGTACCTATTTCCCTGGGCGAAGCTGAAGCGCGGGGGCATGACGCTGGAAACCGCCGCCGCGGTGGTCAGCATCGAAGATGGCGCCATCCGCCTGGTGGAAGCGCAGACAGCTAAGGGCAACGACGTGGAGCCGCGGCGCAGAATGGATTACCAGGCGCAGGGCCTCACCATGTGGTTCAACGCCGAAGGCGTCATGGAGAAGATTGTCGGCAACGGGAAAGCACGCCTGATGTCGACCACCGCGGACGGCGTGACCACGGTGAATTCCGATCTCCTGGAGCTGAATTTCGCCATCGCGGGCAAGCAGAGCAACCTCAAGCGGGCGCTGGCCTCCGGCCACGGCGAAGTAGCCAGCAATCCGGCGCCGCGCAAGACCGGAGTGACGCCGCAGGCAAAACTGCTCAAGAGTGAAACCATCGAACTGGAGATGCGCCCGGGAGGCGAAGAGATCCAACAGGTGCGCACCCACAACCCGGCGAGAATTGAGTTTCTGGCGCGGCGCAAGGGGGAACGATTCCGTGCCATGGACGCCGAGCGGCTTACCATCGACTACGGCGCGCGGAACCAGATTCGCAGCCTGCAGGGCTCGAACACCTCCACGTGGACCGAGAGAGAAAAGCAGCCAGGCAAGCCCGCCCCACCGCCGGCGCGCACCTGGAGCAAGGGCCTGGAAGCGGCATTCGATCAGAAGACAGGCGAATTGGAGGGCCTTCACCAGTGGCAGGACTTCCGCTACGAGGAAGGCGAGCGGCACGCGCGCGCCAACGATGCGCGCATGGATCCGCGCCAGAACCGCATCTCGCTCGACGGCCAGGCGCGCACCTGGGATCCGCAAGGCTCCACGTCGGCGCGCCATATCGACATGGACCAGAAGACCGGCGACTTCGCGGCGCAAGGCGACGTCTTCGCCACGCGCGCGGCCGAGCGGAAAGGGAAATCGTCTTCGTCGCCAATGCTTTCCGGGGATGAACCCACGCAAGGGAAGGCCGATTGGATGACCTCGCGCGAATCCGGCCAGGTGGTCACCCTCAGCGGCAACGCCGTCGCCTGGCAGGGCGCCAACCGGCTCCGCGCGAAACAGATCGAAATCGACCGCAAGCGCCGGAAACTGGCGGCGGTCGACAACGTGGCGAGTGAGTTCCTGGACCGGGGCGGCGACAAGGCGCCGCGGCAATCGGCCCCTGTCTACAACGTGATCACCGCGGCCAAGCTGGACTACGACGATGCTACCCGGCTGGCGCTTTATACAGGTGACGTCACGCTACGCCGGCCTGCCATGGTAGTCACCTCGCAGATTCTCCGCGCTTACCTGAACGACTCCTCGAAGCAGTCGTCTCTCGAGAAGGCGATCGCCGACGGAAAGGTCGTGATCCTCCAGTCGGCTCCGGACCGTACGCGGCGGGGCACAGCCGAGCACGCCGAGTATTACACAGGCGAGGAGCGCGTACTGCTGACGGGGGGCGCACCGACCCTGACGGACAGCCTGAAGGGAACGACCACCGGCCGCCAGCTAACCTACTTCGCGCAACATGACCGTCTGTTGGTGGACGGGCAGGAACGCGCCCCGGCCATCAGCAAGATCAAGCGGCGCTAGGCACCCTAGAACGTGAAAATTAGTGCATCATGGTAGTTGACGCCGATGCGACAGCTCCGCACCGTTGAGATCAGCAAAACATATGATGGACGCCGGGTGGTGGACGACGTTTCCATTTACCTCGAACAGGGCGAAGTTGTGGGCTTGCTGGGGCCGAACGGCGCGGGCAAGACCACCTCGTTCTATATGATTGTCGGCCTGATCACGCCGGATAGCGGGCGCGTGATGCTGGACGCCACCGACATCAGCGGCCTGCCGATGTACGAGCGGGCGCGGCTGGGCATCAGCTACCTGCCGCAGGAACCCTCCGTATTTCGCAAGATGACGGTGGGCGAGAACCTGATGGCGATCCTGGAGACACTCCCCATCAGCGCGCGCGCGCGGAGGGAACGCCAGGGGCGCCTGCTCGAGCAGTTGGGACTCGAGAAGGTGCGCGACAACAAGGGCTACATGCTCTCGGGCGGCGAGCGGCGGCGCGTCGAGATTGCGCGGTCGCTGGTGATCGATCCGAGCTTCCTGCTGCTGGACGAGCCGTTCTCGGGCATCGACCCGATCCAGGTGCTCGAGCTGCAGCGCATCATCTTCGATCTGAAGCGTTCCGGCATCGGGGTCCTGGTGACCGACCACAACGTGCGCGAAACCTTGGCCGTCACCGACCGCGCCTACATCATGAACAACGGCTGCATCTTCCGCGCCGGTAGCCCCGAAGCGCTGGGCTGCGATCCGGAAGTGAAGCGCGTCTACCTGGGCGAAGGCTTCGAGCTGAACGGCGCCTCCTCGCTCCGGCCGCAGTAAGAGGCGCGAGATTCGGTAGAGCGATATGATCCTCGCCATCCTGGGCTGCGTCGTACTCCTCTTCATCGTCTTGCTTGCCGTGTTGTGGATCGTGGGCGAGCGCGGACGGTTGATGATGCGCTCAACGCCCGCGTTCTTCCGCGCCGCAGGTGGTTGGGGCGCCCGTTTGCACGCCTACATCTATGGCCGCTGGACCGGGCGGTACGTGGATTTTCTACTCAACAAGACGCCGTCGGGAAACGGGAGCGGCGCCGCCTGGTTGGCCGAGCACTATCACGGCAAGGTGCTCACGCACGATCATGCCGAGGCCATCGTAACGCTGGACCACCCCATCGAAGAGCGCGATCTGGAACAGATTGTCCCATACAAGCACGCTCGCAAACTGCTGTTGGATGGCCCGCCCGATGTCGCCGCTTACGAATGCTATTGCCGACACTCGCGCGCCGAGCACTGCCAGCCGACCCAGGTCTGCATGGTGATCGGAAAGCCGTTCGTCGATTTCGTCCTGGAACACAATCCCGGCAAGGCCCGCAGGCTCACCCGGCAGGAAGCCGTCGATTTATTGCGTGAGGAACACGAGCGCGGCCACCTGCACTCGGCATGGTTCAAGGACGCCATGGGGGACCGGTTCTACTCCATCTGCAACTGCTGCAAGTGCTGTTGCGGCGGCATACAGGCCATGCGGGGCGGTGTCCGCATGATGGCGTCCAGCGGTTATGTGGCTGAGATCGACCGCGAGCTGTGCGGCCGATGTGCGACCTGCGTAGACGTCTGCCCGTTCAATGCCATTGCGACCGGCGAAGACGGCATGGTGCGGGATTGGGAGAAGTGCCTGGGCTGTGGTGCCTGTGAAGTGAAGTGCCCGAATCAGGCCATCCACATGGTCCGTGATGCGCGCAAGGGCGTTCCGCTCGACGTGCGCGCGCTGGCCTGACAGGCTAGTCGGCCGCCTTCAGCATCTTCTGCTGCTTGATCCAGTCTATGAAGAGGTCGCGCAGCAGCCCGCCCTCTTCCCGGAACACCAAACCGGTTGTACCGAAACCGCCGGGGGCATTCTGGTTGGCCGCGTTGAAATCGCTGGTGACGAAGCGGTAGTCGGCGTCGGGATCCACCTTGCGCCCGCGCGTCACCGCTTCCGGCAACTGGCGGCCCTTGAAGGTGCCCACGACGACTTTGTTGTCGAAAGGCATGACGTTCCAGACGTGGCGCGCCATCAGGCGTCCCTTGGGCAGCGCGTCGCGCACACCGCCCTGGTTGATGAATGCGAAACGTGAGCCTGTCATCTCGGCCATGGCGCGTTCCATTAACGCCCGGACCTCGGGCCGCGGAAACTCCTTGGCGGCCTCGCCGATGGGCACGTCCACCACTTTGGCGACCTCGGCTTCCCACTTCGCAATCAGCCCGGAGACGGCCTCATTCGGAGCGATGCTCGCGTCCACCGGGATGCGCTTGTGGGTGTAGGAAACCATCTTCTTTGCCTTGGTGTCGACCTTGAGGTCCAGGCGGCCGAACTCGCCGCCGTAGGCGCTGACGCGCACCAGCACGCGGTCCTGAAAGGGGATGGGGGCGGCCAGTCCCCTATGCGCGTGACCGCTGACAATAACGCTCACCTGGTCGAGTTGTTCCAGCGCCTGGGTCTCCTCGGCCGGGCTCAGGTGCGAGAGCAGCACGACCAGATCGGCCTGGGGACGCACCTCGGCGATGTAGCGCCGCACGGTTTCCACCACCGGAAGAATCCGCCAGTCTCCGCGCGTCTTCGGCGTCGTGAGAGAGGGCAGATCCCCAGTGAGCGCGCCGATCACACCGACGCGCAACCCGCGCACTTTGAGGATCACGTAGGGCTTGTCGGTCATGCGCTTCCCCTCCCCATCCACGAGATTCGAAACCACCACCGGGTAGCGCGCCGTCTTCAGAAATTTCGGTATGGTTTGCCAGCCGTAGTCGAACTCGTGGTTGCCGAGCGTAGCGGCATCGAAGCCGAACAGGTTGGCGATCTCGTAGATCGGCACGCCGTGGAAGATGGTGGACACCGGGCTGCCCTGCACCAGGTCGCCCGCGTTCAGGATCAAGCAGGCTTCCGAGGCGCGCCGTTCGCGTTCGAGCGCCGTGGCCAGACGCGCAAAACCGCCCCGGCCGTTGTCGAGCGGCAGCAGGCGCGCGTGCAGATCGTTGGTGTGCAGGATGGTGAGCTGGCGGATTTCCGCCCGCGCCATGCCGACCGAAAAGCAGACGGCCAGCAGGAAGGCGGCGAAGCGGGTACCGGGATTTAACTTGCGCATAGGGTTGAAGACAAGAGTATACGAGGCTGGGCTTGATAGAATCAAAGAGACATGGACAAGCAGACGATCCTCTCTTTTATCAAGGACATTGGCATTGTACCGGTGGTTCGCACCAGCAGCGCCGAAAGCGCCGTCAAGGCTGTGGATGCCATCTACCGGGGAGGCATCCGGGCCGCCGAGATCACGATGACGGTACCGGGCGCCATCCGGGCGCTCGAAAAAGTGGCCGATGCGTTTGGCGACAAGCTGGTCCTGGGTGCCGGGACGGTCCTGGACCCGGAGACGGCGCGGGCCTGCATGCTGGCCGGCGCGGAGTTCTTCGTGACGCCGAGTCTGCGTCCGTCCACCATCGAAATGGCCCGGCGCTATTCGAAGGTGATCATGCCGGGTGCGCTCACACCAACTGAAGTCCTGACCGCATGGGAAGCCGGCGCGGATATCGTCAAGATCTTTCCAGCCGGGAACGTCGGCGGCCCGAAGTACATCAAGGCATTGAAGGGCCCCTTCCCGCAGATCGAGATGGTTCCGACCGGCGGAGTGAACCTGGAAACAGCGGGCGATTTTCTGAAGGCGGGCGCCTGCGCGGTAGCCGTGGGCGGCGAACTGGTGGATGCCAAGAGCATCAAGGAAGACCGCTACGACCAAATCGAAGCAAAAGCGAAGCAGTATTTGGAGGTCATCGCCAAGGCCCGAGCGGAGATGAGATGCTGAATAACGGACGCGCACGGGCCTCGCGGCTTCTGCGCGCGCGAAGTACACTGGAGACTGCCATGGCCATCAGCAAAGAACTGCTCGAAATTCTTGTGTGCCCGCTCTGCAAGGCGCCTGTGGAACTCAAGCCGGATGGGACCGGTTTGAAATGCCAGCAGTGTAAGCGCGTTTATCCGATCCGCGACGACATCCCCGTGATGCTGATCGACGAAGCGCGGATCGAGGAGTGAAACTCGTCGCGCGATGCCAGGCCTGCTCGACCGGTTGCCGGATGGGGCGCGGGTGGTCATTGTCCGCTTGCGATCGTTGGGGGACTGCGTGCTGACCACGCCCGCCATTGAAGTGCTCAAACGCGCGCGTCCGGATCTGCGCCTGGCGGTAGTGGTGGAGAAACGTTTCGCCGGCGTGTTCGAAGGCAATCCGAACGTCGACTGCATCATGGATCCGGCGGTGCGCTCCGTGCGTGCCTGGCGGGCGGCATTGTGCCTGAACCTGCACGGCGGGACGCGCAGCATGGCGCTTACGGCCTTGAGCGGCGCGCGCTGGCGGGCCGGTTTCGCACATCATCGCGGGGCGTGGATCTACAACCTGCGAATCCCGCGCGCACAGGAAATTCTGGGCGAAGAACGCACCGTGCATACGGCCGAACACCTGGCTTCCGCGATGTTCTGGCTAGGGGTGCCGAAGATAGATATTCCGCGAGCACAGTTGTTCGCGGAAAAACGTCCCGCCTCACACCCATATGCCGTGATCCATCCGTTTGCCTCTGAGCCAGGCAAGGCCTGGCCGGGGGAGCGATTTGCCGAGCTGGCGCGCCGGATCGAAGACATCTGGCGGCTGGAGCCTGTGTTCATCGGCGGCAGTGGGGACGATTTCACACCCTTTAGCGCGTGGCGCTGCGTGGCCGGGGCTCCGCTCGCTGAGGTAAAATCCCTGCTCGCGCCGGCGTCGCTGTTTGTAGGAAACGACAGCGGACCGGCGCATATGGCGGCAGCATTCGGAGTGCCGCTGCTGGTTATTTTCGGAACGTCAGACCCGGCGATCTGGGCTCCCTGGAAGACCCCGGCGCAGGTCATGGCGGCCGGGCCCGCAATCGGACAGGTGAAGGTCGAAGAGGCGCTCGCGGCACTTGAACGGCTCAAGGTGGCGGCATGAAAGAGATGACGCGTCTGTTGCGCTACGTCCGGCCCTACTGGGCGCCGCTCATCGCCAGCGTGTTCCTGATGGGTTGCGTGGGCGCTGCTCAAGCCATGGTCGCGCTCCTGATCGGCCCGGTGTTCGACCGCGTACTCAACCCGGCCTCCGCCGAAGCGCCGGTGCTGCTGATTACCCTGCCGGTCGTCGGCAAGCAGGTTTACCTGAACCACTTGGTTCCGTCCGCGATCCACAACATCTGGACCATGGTGGCCTACGGCATTCTGGTGGTGTTCCTGGTCAAGGGCGTTTCCGAGTATTTGGGCACCTACCTGGTGAACTACGTCGGGCTTTCGGCAGTGACCAACCTGCGTCAGAAGGTCTTTGAAAAGGTAGTCCGCCAGGATGCGCAGTTTTTTGAGACGCACTCGACGGCAAAGCTGATGTCGTCGATCATGAACGACGTCGACAAGATCCAGGTGGCCACCTCGAACATGCTGGCCGACTGGCTGCGGCAGTCCTTCACCGTCGTGGCGCTGCTCTGTGTGGTGTTGCAGAGGGACTGGAAGCTGGCGCTGGTCAGTCTGACGCTACTGCCCTTCGTTCTGATCCCCACGGTGCGCATCGGCAAGCGCATCCGGCGCACCACGCGCCGCGCGCAGGACGACACCGCCGACCTCACGCAGGTGTTGCAGGAGGCACTGAGCGGGCAGCAGGTAGTGAAATCGTTCGGCGCCGAGGAGTTCGAATCGAGGCGTTTTCGCGAGGTGGCGAAGCGGCTCAGATCGAGCAGCCTGCGTTACGTGGCGCAACAAGCCATAGCCAGTCCGCTCATCGAGCTGTTCGGCGCCATTACAATTGTTGGCCTGCTCACCTACGCGCGTACACAGATCAAGACCGGCTCGATGACGGCGGGCGAGTTCAGCAGCTTCGTCATCGCACTGCTGATGCTGTATGAGCCGGTGAAGCGGCTCACGGGCATTCACAACATTTTCCAGCAGGCGCTGGGCGCGTCGCAGAAGGTGTTTGAGTACCTGGACCGCGTGGAAGTGGTGGGTGGGAAACCCGGCGCGCGGCGCGTGGAGAAGTTCCACGAGGGTATCTCGTTCAAACATGTCAGCTTCCGCTACCCGACTTCGCCGAACGGATTCGCGCTGCGCGGGATCGACATGGAAGTGAGGGCAGGAGAAGTGGTGGCACTGGTGGGACCGAGCGGCGGCGGCAAGACCACTCTCGCCAACCTGGTGCCGCGTTTCTACGACGTTAGCGAGGGGGCGGTGTTCATCGACGGCCTGGATCTGCGCGACGTCGAGCTGGCCTCCCTGCGCGCCCAAATCGGCATCGTGGCGCAGGACCCGTTCCTGTTCAACACCTCGGTGGTTAACAATATCCGCTACGGACGCCGCACGGCCACGGATGTGGAAGTGCGCGAGGCGGCGCGCAATGCGCTGGCGGAGGAATTCATCGATAGGCTGCCCGAGGGTTACGGGACCGTCATCGGAGAACGCGGCGTGAAGCTGAGCGGCGGACAGCGGCAGCGCATCGCCATCGCCCGCGCCTTGCTGAAGAACGCGCCCATCCTGATACTGGACGAGGCCACTTCGCATCTGGACAGCGAGTCGGAGTTGCTGGTTCAGGACGCGTTGAGCAACCTGATGGCCAACCGCACCGTGATCGTAATCGCGCACCGCTTGTCCACAGTCCGCCGGGCCGATAGGATCGTGGTACTCGACCGCGGCCGTATCAGTGAGACCGGCACCCACGACGAACTGGTCGACGGTGGCGGTATCTATCAACGGCTGCACGAACTGCAGTTCCTGGAGGCAGACCCGCTGGAGAATCCATGAGCGCTCCTGGAAAGCCACTGCGCAGCATGACCGGATTCGCGCGCGTACGCAAGACGACGCCGCGCGGCGAATTCACGGTGAACATGAAAAGCCTCAATCACCGGGGGCTGGACCTGCATATCCACCTGCCCGCGGCGCTGGAACCGTGCGAGGCCCGCCTGCGGGAGGCGGTGAAGCGCCATGTCTCGCGCGGCTACCTGCAAGTGACCATGGGCTTCACGCCGATTCGCACCGAAGACCTGCCGTCGCTCAACACCGCCCTGCTCGACGCCTACGTGGCGGCGTTCCAGGCGGCCAAACAGAAGCACGGCCTGAGCGGCGAGCCGGACTTGAATTTCGCCCTACGCGTCCCGGGAATGTTCGCCGAGACGGCCGGCGAGCACGACGACGAACTGATCGCCGCCGACGCCGAGGAGTCGCTCACCGAGGCGCTGCGTATACTGAACGCGTTTCGCGAACGCGAAGGCCGCGACCTTGCCGTGGTCCTGCGGGAGCGCATAGCGTCGCTCGGCGCCATCGCCGGAGAACTCGAAACGATACGCGCGAACGCGATGCCCGCGTTTCAGGCGCGCATGGAAGAGCGGCTGGCCGAGCTGCTCAAGGGCACGGCCATCGAGCCGCAGCGGCTCGCGCAGGAGGCCGCACTGCTCGCCGACCGCAGCGACATCGGCGAAGAGGTGGCGCGCCTGAAGATCCATACCAGCCAGCTTGACGCCCTGCTCGCGGAAGGCGGTGAGGCCGGCAAGAAGCTGGATTTCCTGCTGCAGGAGATGAACCGCGAGGCCAACACGATCCTGTCGAAGACGTCCGGCATAGGCGATACGGGGCTGCGGGTCACCGAACTGGCGCTGGCGGCCAAGGCGGACATCGAAAAGATCAGGGAACAGTCGCTGAATCTCGAATGACAACCGTATTCATCATCTCCGCCCCTTCGGGCTCCGGCAAGTCGACGCTGGTAGCACGGCTCATGGAAATGGTGCCGCGCCTCCACTTCTCGGTTTCCTACACCACGCGCGAGCCGCGCGGACAGGAAAAGTCCGGCGAAAGCTACCGCTACATCAGCCGGGAAGAGTTCGAGGCCGCCATCGCGCGCGACGAGTTCCTGGAGTACGCCGAGGTTTTCGGCAACTACTACGGGACGCACCGGTCGGAACTTGACGGGGCACGGGAAAAAGGCGAGGATCTGGTGCTCGACATTGACGTCCAGGGTGCGCGACAATTAAGGGGTAAGATCCCGGATGCCGTAAGCATCTTCATCCTGGCACCATCCCGCGAGATATTGGAGGAGCGTTTGCGCGCGCGCTCGGAAGACTCCGAGCAGGTGATTGAGCGGCGCTTGCGGGAGGCCGCGAAGGAAATCCGGAACTACGCTGCGTACGATTACATCGTGGTGAACCGGGAGGTCGGCGCTGCAGCCGACACCCTGGCCGCCATCGTAAAAGCGGAGCGAATTCGCCGCTGCCGGATGGAGGACGAAATACGACCCATCCTGGCAAGTTTCGAGGCCTAGGCCATTAACGTATGTCCGACAAGATCCTGAGAAGCAACAACAAGAACGTAATTCCGGACGATGACGAGGCGAGCACTTACCGTTTCATCATCGTAGCCGCCAAGCGCGCGCGGCAATTGCAGGGCGGAGCGCGCTCCTATCTGCCCACGACGTCGAGGAAACCCACCGTGTCGGCCATGGAAGAAGTTCGCCGTGGTCTGGTCAAGTACGAGGACCTGGGCAAAGAAGCCGAGGTGGAGAAAAGCCAGGAAGAAACTCTCTGAGCCATGAACGTCGTACTCGGCGTGGGCGGCGGCATCGCGGCCTACAAGGCCGCTGAATTGGCTCGCGCGCTCGCTCAGCGCGGGGCCAGCGTCCAGGTCGTCATGACCGCGGCCGCGCAGGAATTCGTCAAACCGCTCACGTTCGCCGCGCTCACGGGCAAGAAGGTCATCACCGGCATGTTCTCCTCCGCGACCGGCGATGAGACGCTGTCGAGCGCCGTCGAGCACATCGGCGTGGCTGAGGCGAACTCACTGCTCGTGGTGGCTCCCGCAACGGCCAACTTGCTGGCCAAGTTCGCGCACGGCATCGCCGACGACTTTCTGACCACCTTGTATCTGGCCTTCACCGGCCGCGTTCTGCTGGCTCCCGCCATGAACACGCACATGTGGCAGCATCCGGCGACGGTGGCCAATCTCGAAATCCTGCGCATGCGTGGGCACGCGGTGGTGGAACCGGAAGAGGGCCCGCTGGCGTGCGGCATGATCGGTCCGGGGCGGCTGGCCGATCCGGAAACCATCGCCGAAGCGGCCATGCGGCTGCTCAATCAGCGCAAGGACCTGGAAGGAGAAACGGTGCTGGTTACGGCCGGCCCAACGCAGGAACCCCTCGACCCAGTCCGGTACATCTCGAATCGTTCCAGCGGCAAGATGGGCTATGCGCTGGCCGAAGCCGCGGCGGCGCGCGGCGCGAACGTGGTGCTGGTGTCCGGCCCCACGCATTTGGCCCGGCCGAACGGCGTGAAGCTTGTTAAGGTGACCACGGCCGTCGAGATGCACGACGCGGTCATCGAGAATCTCGATCCCGCCACCATCATCATCAAGGCCGCCGCAGTGGCCGACTATCACCTGGCGCGGATTCCGGACCAGAAGGTGAAGAAGACGGCCGCCCGGCTCTCGCTGGACCTGGATCCCACACCCGACATCCTCGCCGAAGTGGGCCGCAGGAAGGGCGACCGGCTGCTGGTGGGCTTCGCCGCCGAAACCGAACGCCTCGTGGAGGAATCGCGGCGCAAGCTCAAGAGCAAGAACTGCGACATGGTCGTCGGAAACCTGGTGAGCCAGGACGGCGTGGGCTTCGATTCCGATACGAACGAAGTGGTCCTGGTGATGTCCACCGGCGAGATGGTCGAGCTTCCGCGAGCCTCCAAGCGCGAGATCGCCGACCAGATCCTGGACGAGATCATCAAGCTGCGCCTGGCGCTGCACTCCGCGCAATGAACCGCGATCAATTGCGGCAGTATCTGAGCTTCTATCAGGACCTGGGCGTGAAATCCATCTACCGCCGTGAGGGCGCGGCACCCGCGCCAGCCGAAGTACCAGTTCCTGCAACAGTTGAGACGCCGGTGGAGCCGCCGCCAACCCTATCTGAGGAAGCGCCCGCACCGGGCACGGAGACATTGGCGCAAATCAGCGCGGACATCGGCGACTGTCACCGCTGCGGCTTGGGCGCGGGCCGGCACAAACTCGTGTTCGGCGTGGGCAGCGAGCATGCGCAGATCGTGTTCGTCGGAGAAGGACCGGGCGCGGACGAGGACGAACAGGGCATTCCGTTCGTGGGCCGGGCGGGACAGTTGCTCACGCAGATGATCGAAAACACGGCGCGCAAGGAGGGCATCCCGCTCCAACGCAAGGACGTTTACATCTGCAACGTGGTCAAGTGCCGTCCGCCGGGAAACCGCACCCCGCTACCCGAAGAGATGGAAACCTGCGGCCCGTTCATGTTCCGCCAGATCGCGGCCATCCGGCCGAAGGCCATCTGCGCCTTGGGAGGCACGGCGGCCAAAGCGCTGCTGAACCGCAAGGAAGGCGTCACTGCAATGCGCGGGAAATGGTTCAAGTGGCGCGACATTCCCGTGATGGTGACCTACCACCCATCCTACCTGCTGCGGCCATACAATCAGAACGCCAAGCGCGAAGCGTGGGAAGATCTGAAGAAGCTGTTCCATTTCGTCTATGACTGAGCGGCGCGGTTTATTTCTGAACTTTGAGGGCATGGACGGCTGCGGCAAAACCACGCAGGCGCGCATGGCCGCCGAACGGCTGCGGAAAGAGGGCTACGAGGTTCTGGAGAGCGTCGAGCCCGGCGGCACACCCATCGGCCAGCAGGTGCGCCGCATCCTGCTGGATCCGGCCAACGAGGAGCTCGCACCGCGCGCCGAACTGCTGCTCTATTTCGCCTGCCGCGCGCAGAACGTCGAGCAGTGGGTCAAACCGGCGCTCGATCGCGGAGCAGTCGTGGTCACCGACCGCTTCACGGATTCCACGATGGCCTATCAGGGATACGGCCGCGGCCTGGGCCGGGAGATCGTCATCACGCTCGACCGCATCGCCTGCCAGGGCGTCGCGCCGGATCTTACGATCATCGTGGACATCGATCTCGAAACCAGCCTCGCCCGCGCCCGCGCCCGCAACCGCACCGTGGCTGACAACCACGAAACGCGTATGGACGAGCAGGCCGCGGAATTTTACCGGCGTGTCCGCGCCGGCTACCAGGAGATGGTTCAGTTGGAGCCGCATCGTTTCGCCGTGGTCGACGGGCGCGGAGATATCGACACGGTGGCGCGCGGAGTCTGGCAAGCCATCCAGGGGAAGCTGCCGCGGCATGATTGAAGCTTTTCAAGGGAACCGTCCGGTCGTCGAGGCTCTGGAGCGGATGATCGATGCCGGGCGCATCACGCAAACCATCCTGCTGGACGGTCCGGAAGGCGTGGGCAAAGCTACGCTGGCGCGCCGGTTCGCGGCGCGGCTGATGGGTGAGACCGGAAAGATCGAACAGGACGATCTCAGCCTCGAGCGCAATACGACCCTCATCGAAGAGCGCGAGAAGTGGCCCGCGGAGAAGCGCGTCGACGATCCGCTGCTGTTCAGCTCGCACCCGGACTTCGTCACGTTCCCGCCCGACGGTCCGCTGCGCCAGATCTCCATCCAGCAGATGCGCCTGCTCAAGGAACTCGCGCAGTACAAACCGCTGAAGGGAGCCTGGCGCGTGTTCCTGATCGATCACGTGGACCGCGCGGGTGAGCAGGCCGCCAATTCTCTGCTCAAGACGCTGGAGGAACCGCCCGATCACCTGATCCTGGTGATGACCGCGGAGAATCCCTATGATCTGCTGCCAACCATCCGCTCGCGGGCCGTGTCGTTCCACATGGGACGGCTCCAGGACGAGGAAATGCGCTCCTTCGCCGCCGCGAGGGGACTGGACCAGGTGGAGCGGCGCTTGGCCCTGGCTGCCGGGAGTCCCGGCGCGGCGCTGGCGCTCGATCTCGAAGACTACGACAGGCGAAGAGCGGCCATGCTGGCGCTGCTGGCGGCGGCCTGCGGAGAGGCCGAGTTCGGCGCTTGGGTGAAACACGCCGAATCCATCGCCGCGCGCAAATCGGAAAAGCTGGAACTTTATCTGAAAGTGCTCTACCTGCTGCTGGGTGATATCCTTACGCTGAAATACGGCGGGGGCGAACTGCGCAATCCAGACATCCGCCCGGCGCTGGAAGCCCTAACCGTAAGGGCGGAATTCGAATGGGTCCGCAAGGCTGTCGCCAAGGTGGACGAGCTGATGAACCTACTGCGCCGCAACATCCAGAAGAGCATCGCGCTGGACGCCCTGGTAGTCGACCTCCGCTCCATGTAACGTTACGTGACGGCGCGGTCCCCAGTCACTCATTAATGATTTCCATTGCCAACGCGCCTTAACTTGCATTAAGGTCGATAGAAGGACTAATTGGAGCATTGATGCTGAACAATCCCCGACATTCTTATCGACAGACCTTCGGGTTCGCGCTGCTCTGCCTGCTTTTGACGGCAGCACTCGTAGGCTCCTCCTGCAGACGCGCCTCTTTGGGTGCTCGTGTGTTAAGGCCCGGCGAGCAGGCGCAGGTCGGACAATTGGTTTTCACCGTGCTGGACTCCGAGTGGAAACAGATGATCGAGGATGTTGCGACTCCCAAGTACCCGACCCAGCGGTTCCTTGTAGTTCAGATGACAGTTACTAATAGTGGGGCCACGGAAACGACCATTCCGCACCTGACGCTTCAGGATGCCAAGGGGAAGACCTATCCTGAATTCGGCGAGGCGGGCGGCGTCCCGGAGTGGCTGGGAGTCCTCCGGCGGATTCGGCCAGTGGAGACGCAGCAGGGACGTATCGTCTTCGACGTCCCCGTGGGCGCCTATCAGTTGAGGGTGACCGACAGTTTCGAGGAAGGCGCGGAGAAATATGCCTTGATAGAGATCCCTCTCCGGATCGAGCCGGATAACCAGACAGCGCCCCTCACGCCGATGCCCGAAGCGCCGGGTAAGTAAGAAAGCAGGCGGACACGCGCCATGACGGCCGCGCATATCTTCGTTGCTTTTCTGCTGGCAGCAGCAGCGCCGCCGCAGCAACCTCCGAAGAAACTGGCGGTCTCCTACATCGCCCTGCACCAGTTCGATGGCGGCCCGCCATTGCCCGCAAGCTACAGTTTCGTTCCAGGCGAAACGGTCTTTTTCACATTCAGTGTGGAGGGCTTCAAGGCCACGGAAGACGGCCAGATCAAGTTGAACTACGTGACACAACCCACCGACGCCCAAAAGGTGCCGCTGGTCCCGCCATTCGCTGGAAAGCTCGAGGCGGAACTCGCTCCCGAGGACAAGAATTGGCATCCCAAGGCGCGACACGAGTTCATCCTGCCGTCTTATCTCGAACCAGGCGCCTACCGGCTGCAGGTAATCGTCAAGGACGAGCTTGCCGGCACTGAAGCCGTCTCCGAAATCGCTTTCCACGTGCGAGGGCGCGCGATTCCCCCGGCTTCGGCCGTCGCCGCGCGCAATTTCCGCTTCCTGCGTTCAGAGGAGGACGGGGAAGGACTCGCCACCCCCGTCTACCGCCCGGCGGACACCGTCTGGGCCCGCTTCGAGATCACCGGCTATAAGCTCGGCGAGAAGAACCATTTTCAGGTTGAGTACGGACTGGCCGTGCTGAGCCCCTCGGGAAAGGTATTATTCTCCCAGCCGCAGGCCGCCACGGAAGAGGAACAGCCTTTCTATCCTCGCCACTGGGTGTCCGGGGTACTGAGCCTGACGGGGCGAGCCGACACGAAACCCGGCGAGTACACCCTGGTTCTCACCGTGCGCGACCTGGTGGGCAAGCAGAGCGACGAGAGCCGGCACACCTTCCGGGTAGAATAAGCTGGGGCCACGACCGTGGCGCGGCGCAGGTATCGTGGCCAACTGAGGAGGAACTGAGTCATGAAAGAGCCTTCCGAATTTGTTTCCGTGAATCTGGACGTCAACGCCGGAGCCGAACGTCTGCCGGCCAAGCCCACTTCCGACACACCCTTCCGCATCCTGCTTTTAGGTGACTTCAGCGGGCGCGTAAACCGGGGAGCAACGAGCCCGGATGGGTGGAAGCCCATCCAGATCGATCGCGACAATTTCGAGGAGGTCCTCGCCAGCACAGGCGCCGAATTGCGCCTCGGCGGACGACAGGGCAACCCTGGGATCGCGTTGAGGTTCCGGGAGCTGGAAGATTTTCATCCCGACCGGATTTTCGCTCAGGCCGAGGCCTTTCGGACACTTCGCGAGATACGGCGCGAGTTGGGCGATCCATCCACTTTTCGAGAGGCAGCCGAGTTGGTGAAAGGCTGGACGGGAATGCCGGCCACCGTGCCTCGATCGGTACCGCCGCCACGGCAGGAGAGGCCGGCCCCGCCGCCGAACCTGGCCGCACTTTCGGGCGGCAGCCTGCTCGACAGCGTGCTGGAAGGGATGGAAGACCAGCCCGATCGAGCCGAGCGTCCCCGTGACGAATTGCAGGCCTTCATCGAACAGTCCGTCGCCCCCCATCTCGCCCCGCGGCCGAACCCGCGGCTCCCGGAACTGATTGCGCAAGTGGACGAAGCCGCCGGCAACATGATGCGCGCCGTGCTGCATCACAAGGATTTTCAAGCGCTGGAAGCCGCCTGGCGGACTGTGTTCTTTCTGGTCCGGCGTCTGGAGACCGGCACCGATCTGAAGCTGTATCTGCTCGATACTTCGAAAGCGGAATTCGATGAGGATCTCCGACAGTCCGGTCGTCCTCGCGGCAGCGAACTGTATCGAGTGCTGGCCGGAGCGGATCCTTGGGCCGTCGTGGCGGGCAATTTCAGTTTTGGCCGGAACGAGGAGGACATCCGGACGCTAACCCGGATCGGGCATCTGATGGACGTCCTGGGCGCGCCATTTCTCGCGGAGGCCAACCTGGCTGACCATTCGGATGCCGTGGAGGTGACGCAACGCTGGGAATCCCTGCGGCACTCGCCGGAGGCTTCCTGGCTGGGGCTGGCGCTGCCCCGCTTCCTGCTCCGCCTGCCGTACGGAAAAGAGACGGATCCCGTGGAGAGTTTTTCATTCGAGGAGATGCCCGGGACGCCCGAGCATCAGGACTACCTGTGGGGCAACCCGGCCTTCGCCTGCGTAGAACTGCTGGGCGAGGGTTTCAGTAACTACGGATGGAATCTGCGGCCCGGCGCGAACCTGGAAATCAGCGGGCTGCCCTTGCACGTTTACGAGTCCGGCGGCGAGAAGCACCTGAAGCCGTGCGCCGAACTACTCATGACGGAGAGCGAGGCGGAGTGGGTTCTGGAGCAGGGATTCATGCCCTTGGTCTCTTTGAAGGATCGGGACGCGGCCCGCCTGCTGAGATTCCAATCCATCGCGGAGCCGCTGGCGCCCTTGTCCGGGCGGTGGAGCCAGGCATAGGAAAACCCGAAGCGTGACGCTTCCGTTGTATGCTTACATTTACTGCGCACGGCGGTAGGCGCGAAAGGAGAACTCTCGAATGCAACGGCGTGATTTCATCTGGTCCGGAGCCGGGCTGACTATTCTAAGGAGCGGCACGCTCAGGGGGCAGAACGCCCCCAGCAACAAGCTGAACGTGGCGCTCATCGGCGTGTGGGGACGGGGCACGGCGCACTACAACTCGCTCAGGAACGAGAACGTAGTGGCCCTGTGCGACGTCAACGATCTGCGCACCAAGGAAGCGCTACGGATCTTCCCCCGGGCCAAGACATACTCGGATTGGCGACGGTGCCTGGATCAGAAGGACGTGGAGGCCGTAGTCATCTGCACCGCGGACCATCACCACGCTTTTATCGCCAACTGGGCGCTGAACCGCGACATGCACGTCTTTTGCGAGAAGCCGCTCGGCATCACCGTGGAGGAAGTGCGCACGGTTCGGGCGAATTATCTCAAGCGGAAGGTGAAACTGGCCACGCAGCACGGCACGCAACGCCACGCCTACCCGAACTTTGAACGCCTGCGCGAGTTGATCCTTGATGGGGCGATCGGCGAACTGAAGACCGTGCATAGCTGGGACGCCCGCCAGCTTCCCCGCCCCGGTTACCCCGCCGGCCAGGGAAAGGCCCCGGCGCCGATGCACTACGAACAGTGGGTTGGACCGTCGCCCTACCATCCTTACACCCCGCAATACTTCGGAGGCAGCTCCGGCATGAACTGCCTGTTCTGGAACATGTACAGGGACTTCGGCGTGGGCCAGATGGGCGACATGGGTGCGCACACTATGGACCTGGTGTGGAACGTGGTCGATGCCGGCGCTCCCACGGCCATCGAAATCGACCAGGAAGTCAGTGGCAAGTACGATCCCAACATCTGCCCCGTGAAACTGAAGGCCAGCTTCGAGCATCCGGCTAACAGTTGGCGCGGACCTGTCACGCTGGTGTGGTATCAGGGCGGTCCGAAGCCCGAAGCGCCGCGGAGTTACATAGACCTCTCGGGCGTTGGCAACGGAGCCATTTTCGAGGGCACGAAGGGCGCGATCTTCGCCGACTTCACGTCGCGCGTGATCCTCCCGTTGAACGACGACGGCGATCTCACCTACTACAAGCGCCGCTCGAAGGAGGAACTGCTCCCGCTGGTCGGCGGCGTGGGGCAGCCCACTCAGACACAGTCCCGGGCGAGCCGCGGACCTCGCCGCCAGCCTCAGGCAGCCCCCAAGCTGCCTCCCGGTTTCACAGCCATGCCGAGCGCGCAGCCCGGTCCGGACGGTTTCCCGCCGATCCAGTTCCTCGAAGGCGGAGTGCCGGCGGCGCTGGGGCTTCCGAACACCGACGTCGAGGCCATTCTTGAAGCCGAGAGGAGCGGCCGCGCAGGGTCGCGCCGACCTGACATCTTCCAGGTCGAGTGGCTCGACGCCTGCAAAGGCAAGCGCAATAACATGAAGCACGGAACGAGCAGCAAGACCAACTGCGATTTCGACTATGCCGGAACCATGATGGAGCAGATGCTGCTCGGCCTGGTGGCGCACCGTGCGGGCAAGCGGCTCGAATACGACGGTTCGACCGGCCGTGTGACGAATTCAAGCGAAGCGAACGACTACTTGAAGCGCCAGTACCGTCCGGGATGGACTCTGAACGGGTAGGTTTCGCTTAGAAGATCCGGGGATGGGCCGGTCAGGAACCCGCGGCATCACGCTTCGGGCAGGTTGGGGTTCTTCTTCCAGTACGTCCCTGGAATGTACTGAAACCTGGCGGCAGTGCCTGGTTTCAACTTCATGCCGAAACCAGGCTTGCGCGGCAGATGCATGTACCCGTTGCGGACCACCAGGGGCTCTTCGAACAGCTCTTCCTTGAACGGATTGTAGGTCTGGTTCAACTCCAACACGAGGCGGTTGGGAATGGCCGCGACGAGGGCGGCGTTGGCCATTGTGGTCAGGCCGCCGTGCCAGTTATGGGGGCAGCACGGCAGGTCCTTCAGGTGGGCGATGCGCGCGATGTGCCAGGCCTCCGTGATACCGGTGACATTGCAGTCAGGCTGTACGATGTCGTAGCCGCGGCGGTCGATCCATTCCTTGAAATCGATGCGGCTACAGCGGCTCTCACCGCCGGATACCTTCACCTTGCGAAGTGCCGCTCGGATACGAAGATGTTTTTCAAGCGCGCCAGGCTCATAGGCCTTTACCGGCTCCTCGAACCAGAGGAAGCCCAACTCGTCGAGTACGGGGCACAGTTCCAAGCACTCTTCCAGGCTGAGCCGCATATTGCTCTCCTGCATCAGATCCATGCCGGGTCCGACGGCTTCGCGTAGCTTGCGCACCCAAGGTATGTACTTGCGGATGGTCATCCCGCTGTTCTTCCACTCAGTGCCGACGCGAAACTTGAAGGCGGTGTATCCGGCCTCTTTGCACCGGAGGGCTTCCTCGATTAAGGCTTCGGGACGGTCATACCAGGCATACTCAACCCCGCCGGAAGCGTACATGCGGATTCGCGGTTGGACAGGATCCCCGCCGGCCAGCAATTCGAAGACGGGCTTGCCGGAGGCTTTGCCGATGATGTCCCAGCAAGCGGCGTCGATGCCTGCCCAGACCGCGTAGTTCGGGCGTGCGCCGCCCCACGACGTGGTCAAGTGCTCGACATCGAAAGGATTCTGACCCAGGAGCGTCGGCTTTGCCATCTCCTCGATAGCTTTCTTGAGGAACTCCGGGCCGCCGTACGGGCTGGACTCGCCGATGCCCACGATACCTTTGTCCGTGAACACCTCGACCAGGACGGCATCGGACTTCCAGACCAACTGGGTTGCGGTGACCCAAGACCTATCCTTGAGCTCGCAAGACATGAGCGTGACCTTCACGTCCGTGATCTTGAGGTTTTCGCGGCGGACGCCTGCGAGCGGGTGATTCCAAAGCGCAGGCGCGACGGCGGCGGCCAGGAAAGTGCGGCGAGGCAGGGTCATAATGCTCTTCAGTTTATGCCCAAGCGCAGCGATCTCACTCCAGCGACGTCCCGTCCCACTGGTGGGTGGGATCGGGGTAAAACGCGAGGCCCGCGCCCGACGCCGCGGCGACGAGCCATCCGCCGGGTACTTTGGCTCGCAGCAGCGCCACCTGGATCGACGGCACCGCGGTCCATTGCAGCTTGGGTCCGGCGGGCACGGGTTTCCGTGGAGCGGCGGCGGGTGCCGGGGATGCGGCCGCAGCGGGTTGCTGTGCCTTCCAGGCCTGCGGATCGGTGGCCGAGGCCAGCAGCGTGTGCGTGCACCAGTACGGCTCACCCAAATACGTGAACCGCTCCATGTCCCGATCCGGCTCTACATTCTCTAATATGGCCCCGTAAGGAATTGGTACTTCGGGGTCGCTGGTGGGATTGCCTGTTCTCTTGTTCAGCTTCTTGGCTTCGATGGATTTGTTGAGTTCCAGCTTCATGGATTTGACATCCTTCCGGCTTCCGACGATTGTACATCCAGTTGTCTTCAAAGTGCGGCTGTCTCTCTCATTCTTCAAAACAGCCAGTTACCGCCCCGCCGGAGGTTCACGGAACGAACAGACGGCAAGTTCTCGATGTCGCGGGATCGAAAATCCCCAGCTTGCGAAAGAGGTAATTCGCAAATTCGACATGGCCGTGTTGATTTGGGTGCACCGCGGCATCGTTGAGCAGATAGACCAACTCGTAGCGATTTCTTCTTGTCTCCATCCAATGCTGGTAATGGTCCACCAGCGGCACCGCATTGTCACTCGCAAACTGGCGCAGGATGTCGACGTAAGCGGGGAGATCCTTGCGACTGTCCTTCTCCATATCGGGCAAATAAATCGGATTGGGAGTGTGCAGCAGGAGCAGGCTCTTTTGCGCCTTGAGGTCAGCGAGGAATGTGTCCAGCGCTTTACGGAAGACGTCCCGGCCGGTAGGGCCGGCGATGCAGTCGTTCATCCCCATCATCAGGGAGACGACCTGCGGCTGAAAACGATGCACACGCCACTCGGCATCCTGGAGCAGGCGCGGCAGACGGTCCCCACTGATCCCTGTGTTGATGACGATGTCGCGGACCCGCCCCAACTCCCAGCGCACCCGTTCCGCGAAATGTTCCGGATAGCTGCGCCATCCCATGGTGTGAAGCGCGCCATGCGTGATGCTGTCGCCGGTGAAGACCCAGGTAACGGGATCCTTGCCGGCAAGAAGCCCCTTGATGGTTTGAAACCGCTCCTCCACTTTGGTTGTGCTCAGGGCGGCGAGTTGAAACAACTGGCGGCGATCAAGTTCCATGTTCATGACTTGCAGAATCCAACCGAGTATAACCCGACGCCGAGTGGCAGGGCGGTGCAGCTTCGTGCTAGAAACTTGCTTGCGGAGATATAGGCACTCTACTGCTTGGGCGGCACCACTTCGCCTTTGCGCCGCAACGTGGGCGCCTTGCGCTTGGTGTCCGATTCCTTCTTTTCGGCGGCGCGTTTCTCCTTCAGCTCCTCGGGCCTCATGGACGCCTCGCGTTCGGCGCGTTCGCGGCTTTCCTTGGCGGCCACGCCGGCGCCCCGCGTCTTGAGATCCTCTAGCGCGGTATCCAGGCTGTCGCGCGTGGCGTCGAGGGCCGTCTTCAGCGCGAAGTCGTAGCGCGCGCGGTCCTTGGCCGGAGCCTGATCGAAAAGTTCCAGCGCCGCCACCATCTTCTTCTCGCTGCCGGCGACGGCTTTCACGCCCAATTCGATGTCGACGTGGCGCTTCAGCGCGTCATCGGAAACAGTGTCGATGGCTTCGATGATCTTGGTGTAGTCATCGAGCGTCTCGTGGATCCGCACCGAACGGCCTGCCTTCTCCTCGGCGAACAAATGCTTGAGCAACGCCAGGCGGGCATCGGCGAATTTGAGATAGAGCTTCAGACGCTCAGTGGGCTCCTGCGCTTCCCGCACCTGATCGATCTCCTCGGCAGTGAGGAAGTCGTGCTGCGCGACGAGCGGCATCGCGGCGGCCAGCAAGAGAGCTGCTCCGAGCAGTTTCATAACGGTCATTTCCAACTGACTCGGCCCAGAATCGCATCCAGCAACTCGTCATGCGCGCGCTGCACGTGATCCCGCACTTTGTCGAGAGGCCCTAACTGGTCTCCACTCAGCTTGAGACGGAAGCTGTCGATTCTACGCACTAGCGCGCGCATGCGGATCTCGGCGTTCTTGAACTGCTTGCCGCCGCGCCTAGGATTCTTTCCGGACTGCTTGAGGCTATCGAGCGCCAAGTCGACCGACGCACTGGTTTCCTCAAGCGCCGCGAGTACTCCGCTCCAATTACCGGCTTCGTACTCTTTATCCGCGGCATCCATCTGCTTGTCAGCATTCTCGAGCGCCAAGCGGGAGCGTTTTTCTTTGTTGGACTCCGCCTTCGCGGGCCCCAGGTCGGCACGGGCAGGACAAACAGCCACAGCGAGCAGGAGAAGGATCAGTGTGCGTCGCATCAGCGTCTGCTCAGCTCCTTCTTGATGACCTTGATGCGCTGGCGGGCCTTGAACTCCTCGTCGGGATGCTGGTTCTGGCTCATCGAAAGGAATCTCTCATAGCTCGCCAGAGCTTCCTTGTACATCCTGTTCTTATCGTAAATCATGGCGCGGAAGTAGGAATGCGCCGCGGTCTCGCCGCCAAGGGCGGCCGCTTTGTCGAGCGCAGCCAGCGCCTGCGGGTAGTTTTCCGTGAGGATCAGCATGGCGGCGAACTCGTTCCAGGCTTCTTTCGAGTCCGGCTTAAGCTGCGTCGCCCGATAGAATTGTTTCGCGGCGTCCAGGTAGCGCTTGGAATCGCGGAGCGCGCGGCCGTACGTCATGCGGAGCTGCAAATTGGACGGTTCGGCCTCGACGGCCAGCGCCAACTGCACCAGTGCCTTGTCCATCTGCTTCAACCGCAGGTAGGTCACGCCAAGGGCTAGCCGGTTGGCCGGGGTGGGCGATTTCGCGACCGCGGCCTCCAGGTTCGCCACAGCCTCTTCCGGTTTTCCCGATTCGAGCTGCAGCTCACCCATGCGCTCGCGCGCGGCCGGATTGTCGGGGAACTGCGCGTATATTGCGATGGCGTCCGCAGGACGTTTCGCTGTTTCAAACAGAGACGCGAGCTCGAGTAGCGACTCGCGGTAAGCGGCGTCCAATTCGGCGGCGCGACGATAGTGAGGCTCGGCTTCAGGTAATCGGTTCTGTTTGGCCAGAGTCCGGCCCAAGCCGGACTCCGCGGCGGCGGACTTGGGATCGGCGGCCAGCGCGGCCACGTACCGTGGCTCAGCGTCGGCCAACCGGCCGTCGGCCAGTAGCGATTCGGCCAGGTAATAGTTCGGGCGGAATTCTTTTGGCTTCTTGGCGGCGGCAGAATCCAGGTAAGGGATCGCTTCGCGCGCCTGCTTGTCGCGCAGCAGCAGCACGCCCAGGTTCAGCTCGGCTTCGTAGAGGCCGGGTTTCATCTCCAGCACGCGCTTGTAACGGGGCACCGCCTCGGAATCCTTACCTGCCAAGCTATAGGCGAGCGCCAGATGGAACAGCGCGGCGAAATCCTTGGGATCGGCCTCGGTGGCTTTGGTGAACAGTTGGACAGCCTGCTCATAATTGCGGGCTTCGAGCGCCTTCATTCCCTCGGCGCTGGGATCGGGAGTTTGCGCAAGGGAAGCTAATAGAAAGGCGGCGGCCCACATCATGATTTCATTTTAGAAGGTTCGGAGCTTGGGGTACCTGCGAGATCGACTATCAGTTGTCCCCTCACCTTTCGGCGAGTGCGCGTTTCAGATACCGGCCAGTGTAAGAAGCTTCCACTTCGGCCACTTGCTCGGGCGTTCCTTCCGTCACGATGTAGCCGCCGCGGTCGCCGCCCTCAGGGCCGAGGTCGATGACCCAGTCGGCCGCGCGGATCACTTCCAGGTTGTGTTCGATGATGAGGACGCTCCCGCCGCTGCGGATCAGGCGCTGGAATGCGTCGAGCAGTCTCGCGATGTCGTCGAAGTGCAGGCCGGTAGTGGGTTCGTCGAAGACGAAGAGCGTGCCCGCGCAAGAAGCCTGCGCAAGGTGCGCGGCCAGTTTCACGCGCTGGGCCTCGCCTCCCGAAAGCGTCGTCGCGGATTGGCCCAACCGTAGATAACCGAGGCCCACATCGGCCAGCATACGCAGGCGCGAGACCAGGCGCGGCACGTGCGAGAAAAACGTGAGCGCCTCTTTCACAGTGAGCTGCAACACCTCATGAATATTCAGCCCGCGGTAGCGCACGTCCAGGATTGAACTCTTGTAGCGCGTGCCCCGGCATTCCTCGCACACCAGTTCGACATCTGCCAGGAACTGCATCTCAACGGTCACCGTGCCATCGCCCTGGCACGTCTCGCAACGGCCTCCCGGGACGTTGAAGGAGAAGTGGCCGGCCTTGTAGCCGCGGCGGTCGGCCTCGGTTGTGGATGCGAACAGGTCGCGGATGATGTCGAACGCCTTGATGTAAGTGACGGGATTCGACCGCGGCGTGCGGCCGATGGGTGACTGATCCACCAGCACGACGTTCGTGAGCAAGTCGCCGCCTTCCACCTTCCGCCACTGCCCGCGGCGGCCGGTTTCCGGGGCTTCCTCCCCGTTGCTCCGCGCACCGTGGCGAATCTGCTTGGTGAGAGCCGCGCAGATCACGTCGTGCACGAGGCTGGACTTGCCGGAACCCGACACGCCCGTGACTGCAACCATCATACCCAGCGGGATGGACACGTCGATGTTCTTCAGGTTGTGGGCGCGCGCGCCGAAGAAGCGGACCACGCGTTTTCGGTTCACCGCGCGCCGCTCCGTACGCAGGGCCGTCTTCAGTTCGCCGCGCAGATAGCGGCCGGTCAACGAAGCGTTCGAATCCGCGATGAGGTCCTGGTACGATCCTTCGAACACGATGCGGCCGCCGTTCTCGCCGGCGCCGGGGCCGAGATCGACAATGTGGTCGGCCGCGCGCATCACGTCGGCATCGTGCTCAACAACCACGATGGTGTTGCCGAGGTCGCGCAATTCATCAAGGATGCGGATGAGGCGGCCCGTGTCGCGGCTGTGCAATCCGATGGACGGCTCGTCGAGCACGTAGCACGCGCCCACCAAGCGGGAACCGAGCGAGGTGGCGAGCTGTATACGCTGCGCTTCCCCGCCGGACAAGGTCGCCGACATGCGATCGAGCGTCAGGTACTCCAGACCGACGTCGTTCAGAAACCGCAAGCGCTGGCGAATTTCCACCAGCACACGCTCGGCAGCGGCGGCCGCCTCCGGGTCCAGTTCCAGCGTTTCGAAGAACTGGCGCGCGCCGGCGATGTTCATGCACGAGACCTCGGCCAGCGTCTTGCCGCCGACGCGCACGTATAACGCTTCCTTGCGCAGCCGCGCGCCGTGACAATCAGGGCACTCCGTGTAGCCGCGATACCGGCTCAGAAACACGCGCACCTGCACCTTGTACTTCTTTCTTTCCACTTCGCGGAAGAAGCCGAAAACGCCATCGAAGCGGCCGTCGCCTTCGAGCACGAAGCGCCGCTCCGGGCCGGTAAGGTCCATCCAGGGGACGTCCAGGCGCACCTTGCCGCGGCCCAGGCGCTTCAATTCGCCGTAATTCCAGCGGTATTGCGGCTTGGTCCAGGGATCGATGGCGCCGTCGGCCAGGGTGAGCGAGGGATCGGGGACAATCAGGTCCAGATCGTAACCAATCGTGTTTCCGAAACCCTGGCAGGTGGGGCAAGCTCCATAGGGGTTGTTGAAGCTGAAGAGAGACGGTTCTGGCGTTTCGAACGCGATGTCGCAGCGCTTGCAGGCGAAGCTCTCGCTGAAGCGCAACCGCCCGGCTTCGCTGCCGCCCGGCTGTTCGAAAATCACCTCGCCGGCTTCGCGATAGCAGATCTCGACGGTGTCCACCAGGCGCTGGTGCAGTCCAGAGGACAGTACAATGCGGTCCACCAGCGCGTAGAGCGGCTGGGCGAAATCGATGTCGAGCAGCGATTCGGGCGTGGAGAACTCGAACATGCGGCCGTTCTGGAACAAACGGTTGAAGCCCTTCTTGCGCAGCTCGAACAGGTGGTCGCGCAGCGCCGCGGTCTTGCCCTCGCCGCCGAAACGAATGGGAAACAGTGCGTACCAGCGCGAACCTTCCGGTTGCTCGAGCATGTGGGCGGCAACGTGATCCACGGTGTCGCGCTCCACCATCTGTCCGCAGTTGGGACAATACGTGCGGCCGGCCCGCGCATAGAGCAAGCGGAGGAAGTCGTACAACTCGGTGGCGGTGGCCACGGTCGAGCGCGGGTTGCGGGTTGTGTTCTTCTGACGGATCGCCACCGGCGGCGCCAGCCCGTCCAACTCATCGACGTCGGGCTTCTCCATGCGTTCCAGAAACTGCCGCGCATAGGCCGATAGCGACTCCACGTAGCGCCGCTGGCCTTCGGCATAGATCGTGTCGAACACGAGCGAAGACTTGCCCGAGCCGGACACGCCCGTGACTACTGTCAGGCAGTCGTGCGGTAGCTCGAGCGTGATGTTTTTCAGGTTATGAACCCGCGCGCCGCGAATGACAATGGCGTTTTCCAAAACTGGTAACCTACTGTGGAGTCCCGGGTAAGGTGGCTATCATTTCAGTATAGCAACGGCATTATGAAGAGCCTTTCGGATTTCCGGCGAAGACTTCTGGCCTGGTACGACCGCTCGGCGCGCAGCCTGCCATGGCGGCGGACGTGCGATCCGTACCGGATCTGGGTGAGCGAGATCATGCTGCAGCAGACGCGCGTGGCGGCGGTGCTGCCTTACTACGAGCGCTTCCTGGAACGGTTCCCGGACGTGGAGTCGCTTGCCGCGGCGTCCGAGCCGGAGGTGCTGGCCGCCTGGAGCGGGCTCGGCTACTACTCGCGCGCTCGCAACATGCTTAGGGCGGCGCGGCAGATCGTGGAATGCTGCGGTTTCCCGCGCGATTACGATTCGATCCGCGCGCTTGCGGGTGTGGGCGACTACACGGCAGCGGCCATCGCCAGCATTGCCTTCGGCTTACAGCACGCGGTGGTGGACGGCAACGTACTCCGCGTATTGAGCCGCATTGCGAACGACGCGGGCGATATCTCCTCGGCTTCGACGAAACGGCGTCTGCAGGATGTCGCTACCCTGTTCCTTGATAACCAGCGGCCGGGCGATTTCAACCAGGCTCTGATGGAACTCGGCGCTACCATCTGCGTGCCCGGCGAACCGCTGTGCGGCGAGTGCCCCTTGAAGCGGCATTGCGAGGCACGCCGCGCGGGGGTTGAGAAAGAGCGACCGGTGAAGTCGGTGCGCGGCGCCACGCGCAAGGTTCCGCTGACACTGCTGGTGATCGAACACAACGGAAAGATCCTGCTGTATCAGCGCCAGCATCCGCCCATGCGCGGCTTCTGGGAATTGCCCGAGGCCCTTCAAGTGCCGCTGGCGCAACGCGAAGGTGCGGCGCGGCGATTCCGCCACAGCATCATGAACCACAACTATGAGGTCACGGTGGAACGCGCCACGCTGGCTCGTGCGCCGAAGGGCATGCGCTGGTTGAGCCCGTCCGAATGCGAAGCCCTGCCGCTGACCACCATGAGCAGAAAAGCTCTCAAACTATTGCGATGAAACCCCACTGGTCCCGACGCGAGTTTCTCGCCACGCTTGCCGCCGTCCCTGCCGGCGCGGCCCGTGTCCGCCGCATCACCACTGGGCCGAAATACCACTGGTTCGGCTACTATGACAAGCTGCAGTTCGATCCCACCGGGCGCTACGTCCTCGGCATGGAGGTAGACTTCGAGCACCGTTCGCCTCGCCCGGACGACGTGATCCAAGTGGGCATGGTGGACCTGGCGGACAACGACCGATGGACCGAGCTCGGTTCGAGCCGCGCCTGGAACTGGCAGCAGGGCTGCATGCTGCAATGGCTGCCGGGCTCGAAGGATGAAATCATCTGGAACGATCGCGAAGGCGGCCGTTTCGTGGCACATATACTGAATGTGCGTACGGGCAAGCGCCGCACCATCCCGGCGCCCATCTACACGCTGAGCCCCGACGGGACCTGGGCCGTCGCGCCGGATTTCCGCAGGCTCAACGACTGCCGACCGGGCTACGGCTACGCCGGCCTGCCCGACCCCAACGCCAACATCCTGGCCCCGGACGACGCGGGCATCTGGCGCGTCGACCTGCGCACCGGGAAGCAGAGGCTGCTGCTCAGCTTCGCCGATGCGCTGAAGGTACCGAATCCGCACGGCGACTGGACCGGCGCCAAGCACTGGTTCAACCACCTGCTGATCGCGCCAGATGGGAACCGATTCATCTTCCTGCACCGCTGGCGCGGGAAGAAGGAAGGCAAAAGCTTTGCGACGCGCATGTTCACGGCGGACCGCGATGGGCGCAATCTATACGTCGTCGATCCGTACGGGCGCACCTCGCACTTCATCTGGCGTGACGCGAGCCACATTCTGGCCTGGGCCTGGCACCCTTCGCACGGCGACAAATTCTACCTGTATGAGGATCGCAGCGAACGCGTGGAGGCCATTGGCCCTGACGTGATGACGCGCAACGGCCACTGCACCTATCTGCCCGGCAACCGCTGGATCGTCAACGACGCTTATCCGGACAAGGAACGCAACCAGCCGCTATATCTATACGACGTCGCGACGGGCCGCGCGATCGAGCTTGGCCGTTTCCACTCGCCCGCCGCCTATACGGGCGAGTGGCGCTGCGACCTTCACCCGCGATCGAGTCCGGACGGCACGAAGCTTTGCATCGATTCGCCGCACGAAGGCGGCCGGCAGATGTATCTGATCGACGTGCCGGTGAGGCCTTAAGCCGATTTCACCGCGCGCACGAAAGCGCTGATAAACTTGCCGGCCACCTGCGGCGCGATGGAGTCCACCTCAATTCCCTTCGCGCCGAGGAATCTGCGTGCGTCCTCAAAATCGTAGACGCGCGTGGGCTCGATTTCGATCTGCTCGAAACCGGCGGCGGCGAGCTTGTCGCGGTATTCGGTATCCTGCATCGCGCCGGCGATACATCCGATCCACAGTTCGACGTTCTTGCGGATTTCGGCCGGCACCTCACCGCGCACCACGACGTCGGAGACGGCGAACCGGCCGCCAGGCTTGAGCACGCGAAACGCTTCGCGAAGGACGCGATCCTTGTCAGCGGAAAGATTAATGACGCAGTTGGAGATGATGACGTCAACCGAGTTGTCCGGCAGGGGGATGCTTTCAATTTCGCCCTTGAGGAACTCTACGTTCTTGACACCGGCCTTGCGCTGGTTCTCTCGCGCCAGAGCCAGCATTTCATCGGTCATGTCGAGGCCGTAAGCTTTTCCAGTGGGTCCCACGCGGCGCGCGGAGAGCAGCACGTCGATGCCTCCGCCGGAACCTAGGTCGAGGACCGTTTCGCCGGGATTCAGCTTGGCCAGCGCGGTGGGATTGCCACAACCGAGTGAAGCACGCAGGGCCTCCTCCGGCACTTCCCCGCCCTCGGAATCCGAGTAGAGGTCCAGCGTAATAGGATCGCAGCAAGGGTCTAGTGCCGATCCGCCTCCGCAACACGGGCTGCCGCCGGTATGCACCCGGAGCGCGGCCTGGCCGTACTTCTCCTTCACGACGTCCTTGATGTTCGATGAACTCATAGTCATTTCCCTTTCTTACCGATCTGTACGATCGCCTTCGGTTCCACGGCCTGATTGCGCGTGCAGCACTCGGCGTACAGGAATCCGAGCAACTGGCGCAGCGCGTCCGCATTAGCCGTGTAGCGCAGGAAGGTGCTCTCTCGCTTTACCAGAACGAGTCCCGCGGTACGGAGCCTGTCGAGGTGATGCGAGAGCGACGAGCCGGGCATCCCGAGTTCCTCGCCGATCTCGCCCACGACCATGCCGGTGGGGTGCGCGGCGAGCAGCAGGCGCATGATGCGGAGCCGGGGCTCGGCGCCCATGGCCGTGAGCATGGCGGCGTAACGGCTCACCTCGTTTGCTTCCATATTTCTATAATAACGGAAATATCGAATGTGTCAATAGGCAAGTACAAAAAAGCCGGGGAGGCTTGCGCCTGCCCCGGCTTTGCATCGTGAGGCGGAATCGGCTAGAACGTCAATTTCAAGCCGAACTGGATGTTACGCGGATTGTTCGCCTGACCGTTGAGTTTGGTGTAGGTGGCGCTGGCCGGGTTAGTGTCCAGCGCCCCGAACCAAACCCGATTGAAAGCGTTGATCATCTCCGCGCGGAACTGGAGCTTCACGCGCTCCTTGTAAACCCAGGTGTTCTTGATGAACGACATATCCCAGTTGTTGATGGCCGGGACCCGGAGGCCGGGCCAGTACCATGGGATTCGGCGAGCCGTAAAGGCCGGCATGACTACCATGGATGCGCCGTTAAACCAGTTGTCAATGGTGGGGTTGGAAGTCCCGGGACTGGTGCCGGTGGCGACCGCGGCGGGCAGAGCTACCGCCGCCCCGGTCTGGTAGATGTACATGGCGCTCCACTCCCATCCGCCGATCAGTTTGTCAACAGCGCCGACACCCGACTTCAGGCTGCCCGTCCCGAACGGCAATTCGTAGATGATCGCCGTCGAGAAGCGGTGCGGGTTGTCGAACTGACCTATGGTCCGCGCCGGCGCAGGGTCGCTTGGCTCGGTATAGCGCAACTCCTCGATCTGCTTCGAGAAGGTGTACGCGAGTTGCACGTTCAAGCCGTAACTCATGCGCTTCATGGCGCTGACCTGGATCGAGTGGTAGTCGCTGGTCCCGCCGTCGGTCGCGTATGGTCCGCTTCCTCCCGAGTTGCGGTTGATGGCAATGCTGGCAAACTGCGGGAACGGTTGGAGCAACTGCGCGACGGTGATGGTACTGGCGCCCAGCGAACCGGCGGAGGCGGGTATCAGCCCATAGAACGGATTGGGCACTTTGACGTTCAGGCGGCTGCCCAGGGAATAGTAGCTCTGGTTGAAGGTCCCGCCAGTACCGTTCCCACCGCCTCCGCTTATGATCCGGTTGGCGCTGTCGGCGGCTCCCGTGGAGAGGAACAGGTGTCCCGCGTGCTGGCCGACATAGTTCACCTCGACCTGGAGGTCCTTGGTGATCTCATGCTGGAAGCCGAAGCTCCACCGGTAGTTGACGATGTTCTTTCTCCAGTAGTCGTACGGGGTCAGGCCCGTGCCCAGCAGCGTCGCGAGACCTTGTGAGGCGCCGGTCGGTTTGACGAAGCCATTCGGGTAAGGGTTGGACAGGGTGTTGGCGGGTGTGAGGCCGCCGTCCAGGCTGGTCAGCATCTCGGTCTGCGAGGCGAAGCCTGTGGTGTTGACGAACGGCTGCCACCACACCGAGTAGAACATCCCAAAACCCGTGCGAAGCACCGTTCTCGGGAAGATCCTGTAGGCTAGACCGATGCGTGGCTGCCAGTTCTTCTTGTCCGCGACCTGATTACGCCGGTTATCTGGCGTGGCGAAGAACAACCCTCCGTTCACCTTGAAGTTCGCCACCGGCAGCTCCGGAATCGGATTGGCCGCGTAGTTCGCCTTGGCTTGAGCCGCGATGGGGTTCTCGGGATTCGGATCGAACCCTAAGTTGCTCTGGTTATAACGCTCGGTGACTCCGAGGAGCAGGTCGTAGCGTAATCCGAGGTTCAAGGTCAACTTCGACGTGACCTTGTAGTCGTCCTGAAAATACCAGCCATAGAACGGAGACTGCGGCGCCGTTAGCGCCCGGAGGCTGACGTAATTGAGGCCTGTGTTTCCGGAACCGTTGGGATAGCCCAGCAGGAGGCTGGCAATCCCGTTACCAAAGATGTTGCCCGAAGTGTAGGCGTTGGGCTGGGTAAAGCCGCGGTCAAAGGTGTACTGGCCGCCGGGACGGTTGGCACCGACCGAATTGTTCTGCTTCACCTGGCCCTGGAACCCGAACTTCATGGCGTGAGAACCTTTTATCTTCGTGACGCCCACGTTGTACGAGTAGGTGTTGGTGTGCTCGAACCACTGCCCTTCCGATGTGCCGATGTAGTACATGTCCGAGTTGGTGATCGTCGGGAAGATCGTTTGCTGCATTTGGCCGACCAGCGAAGCCGGGAAGCCGAGGGTCGTCTGATCGAAACTGGGGTGGGTGCCTTCCTGGGTCCAGCGAGTGTACCCCACCTGGCCGGTGATGACCATGGTGGGACTCACGGTGAAGGCATCACTCAAGCCGATGGAATTCTGGGCACGGTTGTTGCCCTCCAGGGCGCCCACACCTTGACCACCGATGTCCCACGGCGTGGGCGTACCTGGGAATCCCTGATTGTGCGACCAGCGGGCGAACAGCCGATGGCGCCCGATATTGGGATCGACGCGCGCGGAGTAATTCTCCCCGTCGTAAGGCGCCGGGACCTGGCTGAAGTAGTTGTTGGCCCCGCTATTGGGATCCCCGGGCAGGTTCGCCGTGGGGTACCTGGCGATGATATTGGCCGAGATGGGGTTAATTCTGCTGGCCGGGATCTTGTTTCCTTGGAACGGAATGCGAGCGCCAGACAGCGGGGAGGTTGTCGTCAGGGGATCGGCGATCTGCATGAGGGCGCCCTGCGGATTAAAGGTCTGGGAGAAGTCGCCGGTGCGCTGGAGCGCCGTGGGCACGGTGAACCGGTACGTTGTCGGGGTGCGCTGGCGCAGACCTTCGAAGTTGAAGAACCAGAACACCTTGTTCTTGACGACAGGGCCGCCGGCGGTCAGTCCGTACTGGTTGAAGCGGAAGACGGGGCGGGGTGAAACGGGCGTCCCGTCGGCCTTGCTGCCGGCCTTGTTGGCGAAAAACGAGTTGGCGTTGAGCTTGTCGTTGCGCAGGAATTCCCACAGGCTGCCGTGAAAGTCATTGGTACCGCTCTTGGTTGAAACGTTCACGAACATCCCGCCGCCGTGGCCGTACTCGGCGTCCAGGGCGTTGGTCTGCACGGTGAACTCTTCCACGTTGTCCAAGGTCGGGATGTAGCAGACGCGGTCCGACACATTGTTCGGAATCCCGTCCATCAGGAATTCGTTGGTGCGGTTGTTGGCGCCCGATGCCGAGGTGTACGACGTGTTGTCGATGTCGATCAGGCCGTTCGTGGAACCCGTGGGCGAGTTGTTGGTGATGCCCGGAGCCAGGTTGATCAGCATCAGCACATTGCGTGCGAGCAAGGGCATGTCGGTGACTACCCGCTGCGTAACGTTGCGGCTGACGGCGGACGTAGACGTTTCGAGCAGTGGCGCGGCACCCGTAACCTGAACCGACTCAGTTACCGCGCCCAACTCCAAAGCAAAATCAGCGGTGGATCGGATACCCGTCCTTACGACGATCTCCTGGGTCCCCTTCTTGAAACCGGATTTCTCGGCCGCCACTTCGTAACGGCCGGGATTGACCAGCGGAAAGAAGAAGTACCCGCTCTCATTGGTGGTGGCATCGCGGCTGACTCCTGTATCCAGGCCCGTCAGCGTAACCTTGATGCCGGTTAGGAGGGCACCGGACGGATCCTTGACAGTCCCATCCACGGTGCCGACCGGAAGTACCTGGGCTGAAAGCAAAGCTAGCAGCCCGAACAAAAGGCAAATGCCCAGTTTTCGAAGCATACTCCCTCTCTTTGCGAAAATGCCCCTATTCGAAAATGCCCCTATGTCGCCCGGACTCTAGCTCAATTCTATGGCTGGGCGGAGACACGGTCAATACGGGAAGGGTGTCTTAGCACAGATTTGACATTCGATACCGAACGATGGCTGGCTGGCCGAACTACCAATGCCGATAGGCACATCGGAGGACGGAGGGAGCGAATCGTATCGACGAAAGACCGGGGAGAGGCTCGTGCTCCCCCCGGTGGTGTCTAGAGAATCACTACCCTCTAGAAGTCGAGCTTCAGCCCCATCTGGATGTTCCGGGGATAGTTCGCCTGGCCTGTCAACTTGGTGTAATTGGGGCTCGTGATGCCTGTGTCCAGGCCGCCGAACCACACCCGGTTGAACGCATTGATCATCTCAAGCCGGAACTGGAGCTTCACCCGCTCCTTGTACACCATGGTGTTCTTGAGAATCGCTATGTCCCAGTTGTTCATGGGCGGAACCCGCAGGCCGCCCCAATAGAAGGGGAGGCGTCGCGCGGTGAAGGACGGCATCACCGACAGCGAGGCGCCGTTGAACCAATGGTCGATGGTTGGGTTGTCGATGCCCGGACTGGTGCCGGTGGCCACCGCCGAGGGTAACGCGACGGCCGCCCCTGTCTGGTAAATGTACAGGCCGCTCCATTGCCACCCGCCGATCATCTTGTCCACGGCCCTGTTGCCCGATTTCATCGACTTGCCTTCGCCGAACGGCAATTCATAAATGATCGCCGTGGCCACCCGGTGCGGGTTGTCGCCCTGGCCGATCATCTGTGTCGTCGTCGGATCGCTTTGCTCGACGAAACGCACGCTCTCAAGTTGCTTGGACCACGTATAGGCAAGCTGGGCGCTCAAACCGTGGCTGAGGCGCTTGTTGCCGCCGATCTGGAGCGAGTGGTAATTGCTTTTCCCGCCCGACGCCCGGGTGAAGGTGAGGGCTCCGAACTGCGGGTATGGCATCAGCAACTGAGCCACCGTGATGGTATCGCCTGCGAGGGGACTCGGTTGGGGGATGAGCCCCTTGAACGGATTGGTAATTTTCGCGTTCAAACGCGCGCCCAGCGAATAGTACTGCTGGAGATAGGTGCCGCCCGTTCCGTTTCCTCCCGTGCCGCTGAAGACCCGGGGGCTGTCATCGGCGTTGGTGCTCAGAATCAAATTGCTGCCCCTCTGGCCAACGTAGTTCACCTCGAACTGCAAACCGCTGGTGAGTTCATGCTGGATGCCGAAACTCCAACGGTCGTTGCGGATGTTCTTGCGATGGTAGTCGTAAACCGAAATGGAGTTCCCAAGCAGCGTCGAGAGTCCCTTGCTGGAACCCGTCGCCGGGGTCAAACCATTCGGGAACGGATTGGAAAGCGTGTCTGCCGGAGTAAGTCCCCCATCCAGGGTGGGAACCATATCGGTCTGGACAGTGTAACCGGTGGAATTGACGAACGGCTGCCACCATTCCGAATAGAAGATCCCGAAGCCGGTGCGGATCACCGTGCGAGGCAGGACGCGGTACGCCAGGCCGACACGCGGCTGGAAGTTGGTTTTGTCGGTAATGACATTGCGCCGGTCGCCCGGTGTGGCATAGAACAGTCCGGCCTTGACGTTGAAGTTCGCCGGGGACAATTCCGGGATCGGACTGGCCGCGTAGGCCGCCTTGGCGGCGGCTTCGATGGGGCTCGCGACGTCGAAATTGAATCCGAGGCAGTTGTGGTCATAGCGCTCGGTGATGCCCAGCATCAGGTCGTAACGGAAGCCGAGGTTCAAGGTCAGTTTCGGAGTTACCCTGAAGTCATCCTGGAAATACCAGCCATAGTAGGGAGACTGCGGAGTGGTCGCCCCGTTGGTGGTGATATATCCGGAGGCGGGATTGCCAAGCAGCATACTCGCGATTCCGTTGCCCAGGTTGGTCCCGGTCACAAACGCGTTGGGCTGAGTGAAGCCGCGATTGAAATTGTAGTTGCCGGTAGGACGGTTGGCGGGTATCGAGTTGTTCTGCTTCACCTGGCCCTGGAAGCCGAACTTTATGTTGTGGTCGCCGTGCATCTTGGTGACGCCAACGTTGTAGGAGAAGGTGTTGGTGTGCTCGTACCACTGGCCTTCCGAGGCCCCGATGTACCTGATGTCGGAGTTGTTGAATTGCGGGAAGCTACGCTGCTGCATCAGGCTCACCAGCGACGAGGGGAACCCGAGCGTCGTCGGATCGAACTCAGGGTGAATGCCTTCCTGCGTCCAGCGCGTGAAGCCCGCCTGGCCCGTGATCACCGTGGTGGGGCTCAGCACGAAGGCGTCGCTGAGACCAATGGAGGTCTGGGCGCGGTTGTTGCCTTCCAGAGCGCCCACCCCTTCGCCACCGATATCAATCGGAGACGGGGTGCCCGGGAAGCCCTGATTCTGCGACCAGCGGACAAAGAACCGGTGCTTCCTGAAGTTGGGATCGATGCGCAGCGAGTAGTTCTCGCCGCCGTACGGAGCCGGCACCTCACTGAAGAAGTTGTTGGCGTTGGTGAACGCGTCGCCCGCCGAAGTCGGATTGGGATACCTGGCGAGGACATTCTTCGCGATGGGATTGATCCGACTGGTGGGGATCAAGTTTCCCGAGAAAAGGGTGCGGCTCCCGTCTGCCTTGGTGGTCAGAGGATCGGCGATCTGGAACAGAGCGCCGGACGAGTTGTAGGTCTGTGAGAAATCTCCCGTGCGCTGCAACGCCGTGGGCGTGGTAAACCGGTACTGCACCGGGGTCTTCTGGCGAAGGCCCTCAAAGTTGAAGAACCAGAAAACCTTGTCCTTGACGAGGGGCCCGCCCGCGGTCAAGCCAAACTGGTTGAAACGGAAGACGGGACGCTTCGCGCCGCTCTTGTTTGAGAAGAAGGCGTTCGCGTTGAGCTTGTCGTTGCGGAAGAACTCATACAGGTTGCCGTGGAGTTCATTCGTGCCACCCTTGGTGGTGATGTTGACGTACATACCGCCGCCATGGCCGTACTCCGCGTCCAAGGCGTTGGTTTGGACCGTGAACTCCGCCACCGCGTCCACGCCAGGAATGTAAGCCACGCGATCGGACACGTTATTGGGGATGCCGTCCATCAGGAACTCGTTGGTCCGCTTGTTCGCGCCGGAGGCAGTGGTATAGGAATAGCTGTCGATGTCGATCAGCCCGTTCGAGCCGCCACTGGGCGTATTGTTCGTGATGCCCGGAGCCAAGTTGGTCAGCATAAGCACGTTACGGGCCAGGAGCGGCATGTCAGTGATGACTCGCCTTTCAACGTTCCGGCTGACAACTGAAGTGGTAGTCTCAAGCAGCGGCGCAGCACCCGTGACCTGTACCGACTCAGTCACCTCGCCCAACTCTAGCGTAAAGTCCGCCGTCGAACGAATGCCTGTCCTTACAACGGTCTGCTGGGTCCCCTTCTTGAAGCCCGCTTTCTCAGCCATCACTTCATAACGGCCAGGATTTACGAGCGGGAAGAAGAAGTATCCGCCTTCTGTTGTAGTGGTATCCCGGCTGACCCCGGTATCGATGTTCCTTAGAGTGACCTTGATGCCCGGAAGCAGGGCTCCGGATGGGTCCTTGACCGTACCGTCCACCGTGCCGACTGGAAGTACCTGGGCGGTGAGAGTGATCACCAGCCCGAAACAAAGGCATGCAAGAAGCTTCTGAAGCATGTTCCCTCCCCGTGGGAAAATTGTTATTGCCGGTCTGAGCTTCAGGTTAATTGTATGGTGAAGTCAAGATTGGGTCAACAGAGAAATGGCACCGGTGTCAAGATATGAAATCTGGAATCGCTTTCCTACTTATGGCAGCTCTTTCGACACGCACTTTGGTCACCCGGCCAGTCGCGAATCTCTACAAGAACCCCGCGAAGGACGTCGAGGTAGTCTCCCAAGCCATCTACGGCACGGAGGTTGAGGTTCTGGAGGAGAAGGCCGAATGGATCCGCGTACGGACGCCGGATGCTTACCAGGGATGGATGTGGCGAGGGGATGTCATATGCAGCAGTGCTGAACGGCCGCGGGGCAAATTCGTCTCCGTAAGTGGCCTTTTCGCAAACCTGTATGCACAGTCGAGCATCTCTAAGCAGGCCCCGCTGCTCACGGTGCCTTACGAGACTAAGTTGGAACAAGTCGATTCGAAGCAGGAACAGTCTGACGGACGCTGGCTTCAAGTGTATCTGGCGGACGGTGACACTGCCTGGGTAGAGAAAGCCGCCGTCACGGCGCATTCAGAGACACTGAACGCCAAAAAAATAATTGAACATGCGAAAAGGTTTATAGGCCTCCCTTACTTGTGGGGCGGAGTCTCCACTTACGGCTTTGACTGCTCAGGCTTCGTGCAGATGTTAGGCCGCCGCCGGGGCGTCAACCTTCCGCGCGATGCCCGGCTGCAGGTGCATTGGAACGGGTTCCAGGAAGTGGAGAAGCCGGACTGGCGTCCTGGGGATTTTCTCTACTTTGGGCGGTCGCTCGACGGGGTCACACACACCGGCATGTACATTGGCGGTGGGATGATGATTCACGCCGCGTCGCCATATATTAGAATCCAGGCAGTGGACGAGGTTGTGCAGACCAGAGGCTTGGTTTTCGGGAGGAGACTGAAGTGAACCGGCGGGA
>JAJFUV010000204.1 GCA_021372245.1 Terriglobales bacterium | reverse complement strand
GGCCAACGACCCTAACGAGCTTCAGATCCGCTACGACCTCTACCGCGTACCATTCAACGGCGGGAAGGGCGGCGAGGCCATGCCCATCGCAGGCGCGTCGGCCAACGGGATGAGCAACAGCTTCCCCAAGGTTTCGCCCGATGGCCGCTGGATCGTGTACGTGCGCGCGCGCAACGGGCTGCTGATGCGTCCCGATAGCGAACTGTGGATCGTGCCGGCTGGAGGCGGCGCCGCGCGGCGCATGCGCTGCAACACCCGGCTGATGAACTCCTGGCACAGTTTTTCCCCCAACGGGCGCTGGCTGGTTTTCTCTTCGAAGAGCGAGTCGCCCTACACGCGTATGTACCTCACGCACATCGACCAGGACGGCAACGACAGCCCGGCCATCCGCATAGACGACGCCACCGCGGCCAATCGCGCCGTGAACATCCCGGAGTTCGTGAACATCCCGCCGGGGCAGATGCAGAGCATCGGCGGGCCGGCGCTCGAATACTTCCAACTGCTCAACAGCGCCGTGTACCTGCAGAAGCGCCATCGTTACGACGAAGCTATCGTGAAGTGGGACAAACTCCTCGAACTCGCGCCGGACGACGAAGCGGCGCACCAGAACCTCGGCATGCTGCTGGTTTACACGGGCCGCCGCCAGGAGGCCGCCGAGCACATTCGCAAAGCCAAAGAATTGAGGCAGCGGCAGGACGCGGCGGCGCATCCTTAGCGCACGCTCATCTTCACGGGGAGACTGGATACGTTAGCAATCGTCACGACGACGTCCGCCGCGCCGGCCGGCGTGCCTGCAGCCAGCAGGTAAATATCTCCGCTCGCGTAGTCGGCGACGTAGATCTCCCCGTTCTGGTCTTCGCCGAATGTCGAAATAGTGAAGCCGGTGGCCGCCAGTTGGGCATCCCGCCATTGTCCCGAAACACGGCGCAGTCCCCACACTTTGCCACTGCAGTAGTCGCCATAGAAATAGACGCCTCTGGCCGCCGGCCAACGCGTCCCCCGGTAAACGAACCCGCCTGTGACCGAACATCCGCCGCTCGCGTAGTCATATTCCGCAACTGGAAGCGTGAAACCGGAGGTTGAACACACGGGCTGGCCGTAACAGTGCAGTCCTTCGGTCACGTTCCAACCGTAGTTTTCGCCACCCGTGCTCGCCGCCGGCTGGAAGTTCACCTCTTCGTACATGTCCTGGCCGACGTCGGCTATGTATAGGTCGCCGGTTTCACGGTCGAAGGAAAAGCGCCAAGGGTCCCTCACGCCGGTAGCCCAGATCTCCTGCCGGCAGCCTGCATTGTGGATGAAGGGATTTGTCGGCGGGGATATGTAAAGAGGCAGCCCGGATTCCACATCGATGCGCAAGATCTTACCCAGTAGCGACGTGGATGTCTGCGCGTTGTTCTGCGGATCGCCCGCGGAACCGCCATCGCCCATGCCGATGTAAAGATACCCGTCGCGCGGGCCAAAGGCCAATTGCCCACCGTTGTGATTTGCGTACGGTTGATTGATGGTCAGCAGCGGCGTCTCGCCGTCCGGGTCCGCCGCGTCGGGATTTGACGTCACCTGGTAACGCGCGATCACGGTATTACCCGCCAGATTCGTATAGTTCACATAGAAGTATCCCTTGCTTGCATAACCGGGCGGGAATGCCACGCTCAGCAGGCGAGAAAAGACACAACTGCCCCCAGTTGTCCCCGTACCCTTCGTGGGCTTATGATCACATGCAAAGCCTGGAGGGGCGTCGATCCATGCGAAGCAGAAGACGGATCCTCTTCGTAGCGGCCGGGCTGCTGGCCTTGGCGTTTTGGCGGCTGGAACTCCCTGTGCAATCGCAGGGCGAACTGGAGATGGCCCGGTATAAACGCGTGCCCGGCATCGTGCGCGAGTTGCTCGATCGCGCCGGCGCGAATTTCAGCGCTTCCGGCCAGCGCACCCTGA
>JAJFUV010000196.1 GCA_021372245.1 Terriglobales bacterium | reverse complement strand
GCGACTCTCATGAGGGGATGTTCTCCAGGATGAACCGTGAAGCGGCCTGCACGAAAAAGATAGTACCGAGGTCGCGCAGGTGGTAGGGCAGCCGGTCGGTGCCATCCGGGGGCAGAACCTTCTCCAGGATGGCGCCCTTCAAGTTGGGATCGCCCACGTCGCGGAATTGGAGATTGAGACAGCCGCGCAAGGCGGTGGATATGCCCGTCAGCCAGCGCTCTTCGCGCGTCTCCTTCCACAGGTCCTGCCACAACATAGTGGCGCAGGCGATGCCGCTGTTTTCGTGACCGAATGAAGGAGTCTTGAAGTCTGTTCGAGTACTACGGAACAATCCGCCGTCCGTACGCATGGCATTGAGGTACCATTCGCCTGCGCGGCTGGCGCACTCCAGATAGCGCCGGTCGCGGCTCTCGCGCCAAGCTGCGACCATGGGCCATCCCCACCAGTACGCATGACGTGGGTGAATCGAGCCAGTGACGGCATCGCAAGGCTTGAATCCGATCCAGTTGCCGGATGGGTTCTCTTCCCTGAGCAGTCGCTCGGCAATTTCAAAGAAGATCTTACGATGCTCTGGATTGTGTCCGCGCTGCCAAGCTTTCAAGAACACGGCGTCGTCGTTGAGCGGCCGGCCCGGCTTATCGGTTTCCCACGGTGGAGCCACGAAGCGCCACGTGGTGACATTGAAGGCGTCTCGCACCAGGCCGCCGCCGATGTAAGCATTCCGGGCAACCCAAGACGTCGCCGCCAGGGCCCACTCTCCATACCGGTTGTCGCCCGTGGCGTCGGAAAGCAGCCATAGCCCATCCACGCATTCCAGCAGCGCGGAGGTGTTGACCTGGTCCCCGCGGTCCTCGAAGCCGAAAATGAGGCCGTAATGCGGGTGAGCCTTATCGGCGATGCGTTCGGCTTCAATGAAGCCCGCCGAGAAGCGCGCCGCGTCGAGCAAGCCGGGTTGGTTCAACGCCTTTGCAGCCAACACCAACGCTTTGATGGCCTGGCCGGTGTGCCATGTAGGACAAAAGAAATCCCATTGCCGTGTGGCCGCGCGATATTCGCCGCGCATGGCGCCCTTCCAGTGGCGATGGCGCAGGTCGTTAGAGTTGCTCTCTCCGCGAAGCGTGTCCGACTTCATCTGCGCAACATCGGTGATCCATGCGCAACCCTCGCGGATGGCTGTGCGCAGGCGCGAGGCATTGACTCTTTTCGGCACGGCCCCCGACGCCGAAGCAGCGGCCACGCCAACGAAATTGCGGCGCGTGAGGTGTTGTTCCATATGAATCAAGACGCCACGCGCGCCTTCGCCTCCTTCAGTCGGGTCACGTAATACGTGATCATTTTGGTCCCATATACCTCGCCCGGCGGCCTGGACATCCAGACTGCGATCCGGGAGAGATTGGAGAGTCTAGTCCCCGTTTAACGTTCTTCATGACCCCAAAGCAAGGGTACAAGCCGATGCTTCCCCAAGCCCGACGTAAGATCCATTCGGCCACCGTACGTGTGGGCAGAGTGGGATTCTCGCAGAGGTGGATGCCCCAGTCAAGAAACTTATGGGTATTCACTAGTGAATCACTGTGTTAACCTTGGAAACGCAAAGAGCTAGACGAGTGATGGCAGCATCTGACGGGGAACGCGAGTCACAACTCCGGAGAATCCGGGACAGTCGGGCTCTCCGCAATTCGGAGGTGCTAAAACGCCTGTTGGACTACTTGGGCAGAGAGGCCATAGCGGGGCGGGCCGACGACCTGAAGGAATACAGAGTTGGGGTAGAAGCTTTCGGCAAGCCCGAAGACTACGACCCTCAGTTGGATTCCTCGGTCAGGGTGCAGGCTGGTAAGTTACGTCAGAAGATTGACGAGTACTATCGCACCGAAGGCCTGGACGATCCCATCCTGGTCGATCTGCCGAAGGGGCACTACCAACTGGAATTTCGACCCCGTGACACAGAAGCCCCCGCCACGGTGCCAGCCGTCCGCAGGTACCGGACAGCGACAGCCATAGTGGGTGTGCTTCTTCTTGTGGCGCTGTCAGCAGGGCTTGGTTGGATGGCTCGGGGTCGCGTGTCGGACAGGTCCGCGGTGCGTTGGTCACCAGAGATGGAGGCGCTTTGGGCCCCGTTTCTGAATGGCCAACGTCCTGTCCTCGTGACCTTGGGTGCTCCTCTGTTCACCAAAGTGGGCGACTGGTTCTTCCGTGACCCCGCCGTCAATACATGGGACAACGCGTTGAAATCTGAGGCGGTGGAATCGCTCAGACGCATGGCGGGCAGCGGGACGGCATCTCCCGCCTTTATTTACACGGGGATCGGGGAGGCCATCGGCGCTTTCACGCTGGCTAAGTTGTTCACTACGCATGGCGTTGATGTTTCTCTCCATGCCAGTAATCTGCTGACTTGGGAGGACATCCACGACCACAACGTGATCTTCGTGGGTCCCGCCAAATACAATGTCCAGATGAAAGATCTACCTGTGAGCACGGATTTCGTGTTCATGCATAGTCGCGTTGAAAACCTAAAGCCACAGCCAAACGAACCGCGCTTCTTCGCTGAGAAGCGTTTGCCTGACGGTCAGTTGGCCGAAGGCCACGCCCTGGTCACACGGCTCCCCGGTTTGCAGCGGGCGGGAACGATCCTTGTCCTGGCTGCCACCTCCACCGAGGGCACGCGCGCGGCCGTGGAATTTGTCACGCGCCCAGAACATGCTGTGGGTTTCGTCCGCTTCATGCACCGGGTGCATGGCGGAATTCCTCCCTATTTTCAGGCGGTCGTGCGAGTACAGTACAAGTCCCAGACGCCCCTCTCAATCGAGCAAGTAGCGTTTCATGTGTTGAAATAGAGATCGGCGGCCATCCTCTTCATCCAACTGTGCTGAGGCTTGTAAGTATAAAATCGATTTGTCCGTGACCAAGATCTCATCCAATACAGCAATTTGCCGGCTCGCGGCACCGAGAAACAGGGCAAGACTGTGCCAGCAGTGACGTGACCCCGTTCTCCGACTACTAAGCCACGCAACTTCTTTCCAATCCTTCGCCGCCTTGATGCGCGGCGGCGCATGTGCCATTCGGCCCTTTGTCAGGTAGCCCGGCACCGCAGAGCACTCCGGCACGAACGGCTGATTTCGACAGCATCTCACCCGGACTCCCTTCTAGGTGAGAGATCCGGACTAGGCGGCCCGCAGCCCTATCTGCTCGGCTATATTGGGGGAGAACCATGACAAGACGCGAATCGATCGGTTTGGGCGTAGCCGCCATGGCGGACGCCGCGTTTTCCCAGCAGAAGAAGCTCCGTGCGGTAGTGATCGGCCACACCGGCCGCGGCGGTTACGGACATAACTGGGACCTGACCTGGAACGGCATCGATGCCGTCGAGGTGATTGCGGTGGCCGATCCCGTGGACGCCGGCCGCGCCAAGGCGATGGCCCGCAGTGGAGCCGCCCGCGGGTACGCCGACTACCGCGAAATGCTGGCCAAGGAGAAGCCCGACATCGTGGTCGTCGCGCCGCGCCGCAGCGACCAGCACATGGCCATGTTCACGGCCGCGGCCGAAGCGGGCGCGCACATCATTATCGAAAAGCCCATGGCGGGGAGCCTGCCCGAAGCCGACGCCATGGTGGCGCTCGCGGAGAAGAAGCATATCAAGGTGCAGGTAGGTCATCCCGCGCGCGCGGCGGCCGTCACGCGCCGCGTCGCCGAGATCATAAAGAGCGGGGAGATTGGACAACTGATCGAGATGCGCGCCCGCGGCAAGGAGGACAAACGCGCCGGCGGCGAGGACCTGACCATCCTGGGCTCGCATGCTTTTGACCTGATGCGGCTGTTCGCGGGCGACCCGCGCTGGGTGTCGGCGCACGTGACCTACCAGAACCAGGAACTCGCACGTGAGCACGTCCGCCAGGGTACGGAAGCCGTGGGCCTGCTGGCCGGCGACAACGTCGCTGCCATGTTTTCGTTCGACGGCGGCATTCACGGCTACTTCGCTTCGCGGTCCAATGATTACCTGGCGGGAGACCGTTGCGGGCTCACACTTTGTTGCAGCCGCGGCGTCATTTTCATCAACCTGGGCTCATCGCGCTCGGGGCAGTCGTTCATCCTGCGCTCGCCTTCCTGGATTCCGAACAAGAACGCCCCGCAGTGGGAAGAGATTCCGGGGCCGGGCCCGGAGATCATCGGGAACTGGGACCGCGCCAACAACGTCATGGCGCTTGATTTGCTGGACGCCATCCGGAACGGCCGCGAACCCGTGTGTGGTATACGAGACGGCAGATGGCCCGTGGAAATGACCGCGGGTGTCTATCAGTCGCAACTCAAGGGCAACCGTGTGGCCTTCCCGCTGACGGACCGCAGGGACCTGCTGGCCTCGCTTTAGGGCGGTTCAGGCCTGAGTCATGGTGTGGCGCACGGCAATGCCCGTCAAGGGGATGTCAAGCTTGGCGGCCACGCGTTGGATCGTCTCTATCAGGCGGTCCACGTGGGAATCTGTGTGCGCCGCCGTGCAGGAGATGCGCAGCAGGTTATACACCGCGGCCGGTTTGATCACCGGATTCGTATAGATCCCCTCGGCCAGCAAGCCGCGGCACAGCCGGCAAAGGTCGAAGTCGCTTTCGACCACAATGGGCACGATGGGCGTCTCGCCGTCCAATACCGTGAATCCGCGCCCGCGCAGTTCCCGCCGCAGCCGCGAGGCCGTCGCGAGGACACGCGTGCGGCGCTCCGGCTCCTCCTGCACAATGTCCAATGCCTTGCCCACAGCCGCCACCGAGGCCGCCGGCAGGCTGGCCGAGAAAACGAATGGCCGTGCCGTGTGCCTCAGGTAATCGATGACGGGTTCGCAGGAGGCCACGAAGCCGCCCACCGAGGCGAGCGACTTGCTGAACGTGCCCATCACGATGTCCACGTCGTCCAGAACGCCCTGGTGCTCGGCGGCGCCCGCCCCGGTCCGGCCCAGTACGCCGATGCCGTGCGCTTCGTCCACATAGGTGCGCGCGCCATACCGCTTGGCCAGTTCCACCGTCCCCACCAGGTCCGCCATGTCGCCTTCCATGCTGAAAACGCCCTCGTTGACGATCAGGACCTTGTCGTTCTCCCCGCAGTTGTCCAGGCACCGCTCCAGGTGGCTCATGTCATTGTGACGGAAGCGCACAGTGCGAGCCGGCGAACGTAGCGCGCCTTCCACAAGGCTGGCGTGGATGTTGTGGTCGCATAGCAGGTAGTCGCCCTTTTCGGTGAGCGCCGACAACGCTGCATAGTTGCTCTGAAAGCCGGTGGCGTATATCATCGCGGCTTCCTTGTGCACCAGCGTGGCCAGGCGGGCTTCCACCTCCACGTGCAAATCGAGCGTGCCGTTCAGCAGGCGCGATCCGCTGCATCCGCTGCCGTACTTGCGGGCTGCCGCGGCTGCGGCGTCCTTTACGCGGGCATCGGTGGTGAGCGCCAGATAGTCGTTGGAGCCGAACATCAGGATCTTGCGGTTCCCCATCCAGACTTCACAGGGTTCGCAGCCTTCGTGGCTGCCGAACACTTCGAAGTAAGGATAGATGCCCGCGGCCTTGTATTCGGCCGGGCGCGCAAAATTCCGGCACTTCTCAAACAAGTCGTTTGCACGCCCTTCAGTATGCCGCTTCGAGTCCGCAGCGAGCCGGTTATTCAACATGGTGCTCACGTCCATTCGTAAATTCTATAGGCCTTGTAAACCCTCGCCCCAAGAGCCCTAAGGCTGCGGTTCATCAAGACATTATCTTCCAAAACCCAGCTAAACTCACCTTCCGTGTAGCCCAGACGTATAGCTGCATTGGCCATCGCTGTGTACAGTGCCGCCGCCACGCCCGCTGCGCGCCGGCCCGCTACGACTCCCAAAGTAAGTACGCGCAGGCTGTGGATATGACGCCGATGATACAGTATCTTGAGCAAGCCCAGTGGAAACAAGCTCCCGTGGGCGTGTTTAAGGGCCTCGTTCACATTCGGCAGTGCCAATGCGAACGCCACTGCCTCGCCGTTGGTTTCCCCGACCTGAATCAACTCGGGTTCCAGGACCGGCCGCATTTCCTTCGCCAGGAACAAGAACTCTTCACGGGTCGCCGGAACAAATCCCCAGTTCTTCTTCCAGGCTGCATTATAGACCTTCCAGATGCGTTCGACCTCAGGCCAGAACTCTTGCATCCGGATGGGACGCACCGAAAACCGCTCCGCCTTGGACGCCACCCGCGTTATCTTATCCCATTGCAGTTGGTCGGTCCGGAGGATGTATGCCAGCAGATCTTTCGCCTTCCTGAGCCCTGCACTCTCCATCAGATGAACGTAGTAGGGCGGGTTGTAAGGCATCATCACGTAAGGATCCGAGTCGAAGCCATCCACCAACATCCCGCACTCGTAATTCGTGGACGGGTTCATGGGACCGCGCATCTGCTCCGCTCCGAACTCCCCGAGCCACTTGCGAACCGCCCCGAACAAAACCCTCGCGGTATCCGGATCGTCTTCGCTCTCGTAAAACCCGAAGAAGCCCGTCTTCTCCCCGTGAAACTCGTTGTAGTTGGGGTCCCAAATGCCTGCGACGCGGCCCACCGCGCATCCGTTCCTTTTTGCCAGGAAACACCTCACCTGGGCGTGCTGATGGAAGGGATGCCGGGCCGGATCGAACAAGTGCTTCTGATCCGTGCGCAGCGGTGCGACCCAGTGCGGGTTGTTGCGGTAAAGCGTGTACGGATAGTCCAGGAACGCCTGCCTGTCCTCGCTGGACTCCGCCGTTACAACCTCTATGCCGCTCAACTAGTGCGTTCTCCGTGCCATGATGTACAAACGCGGACCCGCCCAAAGCAGGACTCCTGCCGTAAGCGCGCCCGCGGCCACGTCAACCGTGTAATGGTATCGAAGATAGACTGTAGCAAATACGACAGCAAACGTATAGGGCAAAAAGATTAAAAAAAGTACCGGAAATCGGCGTTTGCTGAACCCGCAGGCCATTACGGTCAGTTGCACGTGCCCGCTCGGGAAGCAGTCGTAGTGCGCCGACTCGAGCCAATCCAGCCCGCTGCGCAAGCGGTCGAACAGCCACAGGCCCTCCAGCGGAGGTAAGTTCGTGGACGGGAGATGGAAGCGCGGGCCTCGTACAGGAACCAGCAGGTAGCCGGCGTATGAGACCAGGAATCCAAGTGCTATCAGGAAACTGTAATAGCGCAGTTCCTCCCATTCGCGTTTTTTCCACAGCAGCGGGCAGGCCAGAAGAACGGCAGGGATGAAAAGCGAATATGCCAACTGCAGCGCTTCGGTCAGCCACGGCGATTGTATGCCGCTCAGCAGGACCATCGGGTGCGTGCCCCACAACAGGATGTCCATGTGCGCCATGGCAGCGTCGTAGTCCGTGCCGCGGATGGACCGGATCAGCACGCTCATCTCGCGATAGCATGCGGCGACGTACAGGATTGGGCAGAAGTACCGCCACCAGACCAGGGCAGGGAATCGACCGGATAGGCGGGGAACACCCAGCAGGACGGCAATGCCCGCGGCGTGCCACCAGAGCAACTCCACCGCGGCGGGAATGCGATGCCGGAACACGGCGATCAGCAGGGCCGTGGCGGCTAGGTAGGCGATCATGAGGCGGTCGGCCGCCCACAGCCCCGGCTCGTCCGCGCTCCCGCCCTTCAACTTAACCATCCCGATTTCTTGTACCATGCGAAGGTCTTGGCGATGCCGTTCTCGAGGGAGGTCTCCGTCTGGAAGCTCAGCTCGCGTTCGGCGCGGGAAGTGTTCGCCACCCAATAACGGCATCGCGCTTCGCGCACCTTTTCGCGGGACAGGATCGATTGGCTTCCGCGCAGCCGCGAGCTCACCTCGGAAAGAAACGCCAGGGTGTGAGCCGCGAACGGGGGCACAGAGACGGTGTGAATCTTGTGCTCTGCCAGTTTTGCCACCTCGGAGTTGAACTGCCCCCAACTGGCGGGCTCGGCGTTGCCGGCAAAGTAGGTCCGGCCGGCTGCCGGTTCCACTGTAGCCGCAGCCACCAGCATTCGCGCCAGATCCTCCACGTAAATGTAAGTGAAGTAACTTTCTTCGCTTCCGATGCGCAAGGCCACGCCGCGGCTCGCGGAGCGGAAGATCAGGTAGACGTCCGTGTCGCGCGGGCCGTACACCACCGGCGGACGCACAATCACCGTGCGGTTCGCGAAAGCCGAATTTCTAACGATGCGCTCGCCCTCCAGCTTCGATATGCCGTAATGCGTAAGCGGGTGCGGCCGCGCGTCCTCCGTGAGAGGAACACCGTCCGCGCTCGGCCCCACCGCCGCCAGCGAGCTGACATGCACCAGACGTGCCGGCTTGTGTTGTGCCGCTTCGATCGCCGCCAGGAGATTCTCCGTAGCCTTCACATTGCCCGTGTAAAAACGCTCCACCGCGGTCGCCTTGGTGACGCCGGCAATGTGATAGACCGCCCGAACACCCTCCAACGCTTCCGGCAGGCCTTCACCTGAAACCAGATCGCCATATGCGAGTTCAATGCGGTCTGCGGGGAGATAGGCGAGCGAACTCTTCCTGCGCACAAGGCATCGCACCCGAGCGCCGCGGGCCACAAGAAGCTCTACGAGATGGCTGCCGATGAAACCCGTGCTGCCGGTCACGAGCACCGGCGCCGGGCTGTTCTCACACATTGTTTCAGTTTATTGCGCCGTCGCGTGGAACACCACGTCGCCGAAGTAACTTTCGGCCGAAGAGTTGGTGTGCTGGGAATTGATCTGGAGCCGCAATCCCTTTACGTACGAGATCCGCCGCCCGTAAGCGCGTTCGTAATCCGCCGCGAGGTTGCGGGTCTCAACGATCCAGCGATTCATCTCGACCGGTCCCGAGCGGCAGACCACCGCCACCAGGTGCAACAGAGGCACAGGGCTGGCGCTTTGCATCAGGTCCTTGGGCGCCGACGTATCCCAGATGTAAGTCAGAATGTGACGATCCGAAAACGCCACCATGACCTGCGCCGCTTGATCGTCGGTCCGGAGACGGCGAAAGTCGCCGCCACGCGGCAACTGGGTCACTTTCCACTGCCAGCTCATGTAGGGATACTTCGCAAGGTCGACATAGACAGCGCGTTCCAGCGAAAAAGAGGAGTTCTGGCTCCTGAGCCGCAACACCGTGCCCGGCTCGTCAGTGACCGTGGCGACGTCGGCCTGCCCCTTCAACTCCTTCACTTTCCAGCCGTCCGGCAATTGATTGGGCTGTGCGCGGTGCGCTTCGAAAACGATCATGCCGAGCGGAAGTCCACCCGCCGCTACGGCGGCCGTCAACCACACTACAAGCGCAATGATCGATCTCGGCAAACCAACCCCCAAAATTTCAATATCCGATGCCGGGCATCGATCTGTAAAGTGAAGATAGTTTCACGTACCGGTGCGGCCCTGCATTTCGCTGACGGTTTCGAAACGGAAGCCCCGCTCTTTCAGCTCTCCGGCGAGCAGCCGCACCGCTTCGATCGTGTTCGAGATGTCGGCGTTGGCACGGGCGTTGCGCCCGTCGTGCAGGCAGAAGATGGCGCCGTTCTCCGCGGCTCTTAACAACCGGGCCGCCACCCGTGCCGCCGGCCACTTCCAATCCATCCCGATACACGTCCACATTACGCCGGTGAGGTCCAGTTCCCGTTGCACTCCGCGCATTCCGAACCAACGTCCGCCGTAAGGCGGGCGGAACAGGCGCGGGCTGGTCCCGGTGACCTCCTCGATGGCGCGTTGCGACTCGCGCATCTGGCTGGCGACGAACCGCGGTGTCCGCAAGAACAATCGCGTGTGCGAGTATCCGTGGCTGCCGATCTCGTGTCCGCCCGCCGCCACGCGCCGGGCAATGTCCGGCAGGCGCCGCACGCTCGTCCCGCACTGGAAGAACGTCGCTCGCACGCCGTGCCGTTCCAGCAATTCGAGCAGCGCGGGCGTCCCCTCGCTGGGGCCGTCGTCGAACGTGAGCGCGATCGAGCGCCGGTCGCGCGGTCCGTGTGCGATGGAAGGCCCGAACAGTTGCGACGAGCGCCCGCCCACCGCATAGGCCAGCGTGCCGCACCCTGCCGCAAGAAGCGCTCCGGCAACCTCCACGATCATGCCGCGCATTGTAGCACGCGGTCTCTTGCCCCGTTCCCCGGCGAACCAGTATCCTGAATGGCGGTTCCGCCTCGCCGCCGGCGTGGCCGGCTACCAAAGTGAGGATCTCATGAAAACCAGGATCGCCGTTCTGTTTCTAGCGGCAGTCGCGCTGCTTGCCGCCGATCTGCCGCTCATCCCGTATCCGCAGTCGGTCGAAGTTGCCGGAGGCGAACTGGCGGTGAGCGCGCCCTTTACCATTTCCGTGCTCTCAAAGACCCAGGGCGACCGTTTCTCCGCTACGATGCTGCAGGAAGAGTTCTACAACACGGCTGGTCTCCGCGCCACCGTCAGCACCATCCCGCGCGCCGGCCATGGCGTCGTTATCGGCTACGCGGACAACGAGATTGTCGCCCGGCAAATCGCCAAGCGCGGGCTCGACGCCGAAGCGCTCTCCAAGCCGGAATCCTACGTGCTCAGCGTCGATGAGAACGGCGCGCTCATCGCCTCCAAAACGCCCGCCGGCCTTTTCTATGGCGTCCAGACTCTTCGCCAGCTCATCCGCCCCGCCGGCAAGCGCGGCCACGCCACGATCCCGCACGTAAAGATCAGTGACTGGCCCGCGTTGCGCTACCGCGGCCTCTCCATCGACGTGAGCCGCGGCCCCATCCTCAACGAAGAGCAGATGCGCACCGCCATCCGCACGCTCGCCGAATACAAGCTCAACATGGTCAGCTTCTACATGGAGCACGTGTTCCCCTTCACCAATTCGCCCGGCGTTGCGCCCGAGGGCGCTGAACTCAGTCCGGATCTCATCAAGCGCCTGGTCGAATATGCGCGCGACTTCCACGTCGAGATCGTGCCGCAGCAGCAGACCTTCGGCCACCTTCACCACATGTTGAAGTTCGAACTCTATTCGCCCATGGCCGAACTGCCTTACGGCCAGGTGCTTGCCGCCGAGGATCGGAACGCCTTCAAGTGGGTGGAGCAGGCCGCCAAACAGCTCGCCGAAGCGTTTCCCAGCACGTTCATCCACATCGGCAGCGACGAAACCTGGGAACTCGGGCAGGGACGCAGCAAGGAGTACGCCGCGCGCGTGGGGATCGGCGAGGTCTACATGGAGCGCATCCGCCGCGTGATCGAGATGCTGAAGCCCCTCAAGCGGCGTCCCATGTTCTGGGGCGACATCGCGCTCAACCATCCCGAACTGATTCAGAAGCTGCCTAAGGAACTGGTAGCCATGACCTGGGGTTACTCCCCGCGCGAAGATTTCTCCAACCAGATCCTCCCATTCCGCAACGCCGGCATGGATTTCTTCGTGTGTCCCGGCGTGAACAACTGGAACCGCATGTTCCCGAACTTCGACGACGCGGTCGGCAATATCAATAACTTCGTCCGCGACGGCAAGAAGCACGGCGCCATGGGCATGCTTAACACCGACTGGCGCGACGACGGCGAAGCCCTGTTCAACATGGCCTGGCACCCCATCGTCTTCTCCGCCGCCGCGGCGTGGCAGTCCGGCGCCGTGGACACCGCGAAGTTCGACGCGGCCTTCGATTGGGCCTTCTACCGCAATGACGGCAGCGAGTTCGTGGACTCGATCCACAACCTGGCGCGCATCCACGCCCTGTTCCGCTCGACCAAGATCACCGACGCCGCCGATGGCCTGTTCTGGTTCGATCCCTTCTCGCGCGTGGGTGCGAATTGGGTGCCCCGGTTACTACCGGTGGCGAGCGAGATTCGTACCCTCGCCGAGCGCACCGCCATCCAGCTCGCTGCAAGCTCCGCCAAGGCGCGCCTGCATCCGCGCACGGTGGATTACCTGCGCTTCGCCGCCTGGCGAGCCGACACCACGCTCATGAAGGTCGAACTCGCCAACGAGATCGCGCAACGCTACCGCGAGGCCATGGTCACACCTAAGAGGACCGTCTCGCTGCTCGGTTCGATGAGTTCGCCCAACGGCCTGGTGCAGGATATCCGCGACGCCATGGTGCAGCGCAAAGCCGAGTACCGCCGTCTCTGGCTCGACGAGAACCGGCCGTACTTCCTCGACAGCATGCTGGCCCGCTACGATCACGAGATCCTTTACTGGACCGCCAAGGAGCGGCTCTTTATCCAATTGCGCAACGAGTTCTACCTGACCAAGTCGCTGCCCTCGCCCGAACAGATCGGACTGGTGCTGCCGTGATCCCGCGCCTGTCCCGGCGCGCGTTGCTGGCAGCGAGTGTCTTGCCGCTCGCCGGTGCCGCCGGCAAGCCGCTCAAGCGTTGGGATCCCACTCCGGGTGCGCTCGCCGAGGAGCCGCCGGTGAACCTTGGCTCGAAGGACTTCACCATCGGCGCCTGGGTGAACGCCGGCGATGAAGGCGGCGACGTCCTGTCGATGTACGATCCGGCTTCGCGCCGTGGTTTCAACTTCGGCGTCGTGACCAGCGCCGGCTCCAATTGCGCGCAACCGAATTGGCGGAATGTTCATTTCGGCATCGACAACGGCCGCATCACGCAGCCCTGGACCGATTGCGGGCGGCCCGGCAACGCGGTTCTGGTGTTCTCGCTTGTCGCGCACGAGGGCGGCCTGTACGCCTCCACCTGCGAATCGGAAGCCGGGTCCACGGGGCGTGTGTTCCGCTGGGAAGGCGGCGCCAGGTGGGCCGATTGCGGCGCTCCGGACCGCTCGAACTCCGTCTCTGCCCTGGCCTCCTGGCAAGGCGCTCTCTACGCAGGCACCGCCCGGTACAACCTTGGCGGGTCCAGTCTGGCGGCGTCGGCCAACCAGACGCCCGGCGGCCGCGTGCTTCGCTACGAAGGCGGCGCGCGTTGGACCGATTGCGGTAATCCGGGAGGCATCGCGGCCATCCACGGCTTGGCCGTGTTTAAAGGGCGCTTGTACGCTTCTTCGTTCTACAAGCCCGCCGGAGTCTACCGTTACGAGGGCGGGCGCGAGTGGCGCTTCTGCGGCAACGCCGGCGGAAAGCGCATCAACACGCTGGCCGTTCACGACGGGCATCTCTACGGGACCAGCTACGATGCCGGAGAAATTTTCCGCTACGATGGCGATGCCGGCTGGGCCAGTGTAGGCAAGCTTCCCGGCGTCACCCAGGGCTACGGCTTCGCCACTTACAACGGGAAACTCCATGTCTCCACGTGGCCGCAAGCGACCGTTTTCCGCTTCGATGGCGACGGCCAATGGACCGATTGCGGCCGCCTGGGCGCGGAACTCGAAACCATGGGCATGGCTGTCCACAACGGCAAGCTCTACGCCGGCACGCTGCCGCTGGCCGAAGTCTACCGCTACGATGGCGGCCGCGCGTGGACCCGCACCGGACGCGTCGACATGACGCCGGACGTGAAGTACCGTCGCGCCTGGACCATGGCCCTTTACCGAGGCAAGTTGTTCTGCGGCACTCTGCCCAGCGGCCGCGTCTGGTCCTTCGAAGCCGGCTGCAACGTCTCCCACGATTCCGAACTCGCCTCCGGCTGGCGCCACCTGGCCGCGGTCCGCCGCCGCGACCGGCTGGAACTCTTCGTGGACGGGAAACTCGCCGCCCGTTCCGGCGCGTTCCAAACGAAAGATTACGATCTCGATGCCAAGGCCCCGCTGCGTGTGGGTTGGGGAGAGCGCCGTCCTTTCGACGGCTCCCTGCGCGACGTGCGGCTATACGGCCGCGCTCTGGACGCCGGCGAGATTCGCGCGCTGGCGCGCATGGAGTAGGATAAGGAGTCCCTATGAACGACGAGAGGAAACTTCTGCGCATCGTCAACAGCGTTGCGCCCATTCGCATCTGCGACAACGGCGGTTGGTCCGACACATGGTTCGCGCGTTACGGCCGCGTGTTCAATATCGCCGTCTACCCTTACGCCGAGGTGCAGATGCGCGTGTTCGCCAACTCGAGCGGCCGCGCCCGCATCACCATCAACGCAGAAAACTACGGGGTGCGCTACACCATCTCC
>JAJFUV010000145.1 GCA_021372245.1 Terriglobales bacterium | reverse complement strand
CAACTGTTCGAGCAGATCGGCAACCTGAACCAGTTGCCGCCCGCCATGGCCGCCTGGGCGCCGGACGTGATTTTTGGGCTGGCGGGCATGTACCTGCTGGCACGCCTGCGGACCTGACGCGCCGGGATGTGGTAAATTGCTGGCTGCCACGTCCTATGACTACACGACGACAGCTTCTCGCTCAGACTTCCGCGGTGTTCGCGCTCGCAGGACGCGCGTTGGCCCAGCCTCGTGCGCGCATTGAATCGATCGAAGTCATCTCTCGGCAACCGGAATACTACTGCGGCTGGCCGACTTTGGCGCGGCGCGCGAACGGCGAACTGCTCGCCGTGTGGTCGGGAGGACGCGAGAGGCACGTGTGCCCGTTCGGACGCGTCGAGATGATCCGCTCACGCGATGGCGGCCGCAGCTGGAGCTGGCCGCAGGTGCTGATGGATACGCCTATCGACGATCGGGACGCCGGCGTGCTCGTCACCGCGAAGGGCACCATCCTGGTGACCACATTCACTTCCCTGGCCTATGAAAAGAGCCTGGAGAACACCGCCGATTGGCCCGCCGAACGGCTGGCGAGATGGCAGGCCCTTCAGCGCGGCACCACGGAGGCGGAGCGCAAGAGCCTGCTAGGCACGTGGATGCTGCGCTCGACCGATGGCGGCCTGCTTTGGTCCTCTCCGTATCGCGTCCCGCTGAACAGCCCGCACGGCCCCATCGAACTGAGCGACGGGCGGCTGTTTTACGCAGGCAAACTACTGTGGAGCAAAGGGCAGGAATGCGGAGTCTGCGAATCGACTGACGACGGACTGAGCTGGCGCTGGCTTGCGCATCTGCCCGTCCGCGCGGGCGACAACGTCGAGGCCTACCACGAATTGCACGCCGTCGAAACCGCCGACAAGCGCATCGTGGTGCAAATCCGCAACCACAACAAAGCCAACGCAGGCGAGACGCTGCAGTGCGAATCCTCCGACGGCGGCAGAACTTGGTCCGAGCCGCGCGCTATAGGCGTCTGGGGCTTGCCCTCGCACCTGCTGCGCCTCAGCGACGGCCGCCTGCTGATGACCTACGGCTACCGGCGCGCTCCGTTCGGCAACCAAGTCCGGTTCAGCGAAGATCATGGCCGCACGTGGTCGCAGCCGATCACCATTTCCGATGACGGAATGGGTGGCGACTTGGGCTATCCGTCCACGGTTGAACTCGCCGCTGGCCAGTTCGCCACGCTGTGGTACGAGCGCATGAAGGCGTCGCCCAAAGCCGTTCTGCGGCTGGCACGCTGGAGCCTTGCCTGAGGTGCGGCAAACGGGCGGCTAAAGCAGGCTGATCACGGCGTAGTAAATCATCAGCGAGATCACCACCAGGGAGGCGAACCAGAGCCAGCCGGTGGAGAAGCGCGACGGAGCGAGTTCCGTCGGCAGCTTGCGATGCCTCAGGTAGAGCGCGCCGGCGGCTATCACGGGAAGCATGATGGCCTGCGCGACGCCGCCAGCCACCACCATGCGAACGGGAGACTGGAACACCAGGTAGAGCAGCGCCGGGAAGATTGACAGGAAAACCACGAACCACTGGCGGAACTTGACGCGCGTCGCGTAGTCGCCATCCTCGAAATAGCCGAGCAGGCGGCACATGTCGGAGTAAACGCGCGAATGCGCCGCCACGCCCGCGAAGATGGTCCCATACAGCGTGGCGATACCGCCGATGTAGAACAGCCACAGCGCCCACGGCCCCAGCGTTTGCGTGTACATGTGCGAGAGCACCGGCATCATGTCCTTGGCGGCGGGGACCTTGCCCATGCCGTGCAGGATGCCGGCGCCGAGCAGATAGAACGCCAGGGTGGCCACGGTGTAGATGGCCATGGTGGCGAGGATGTCCAGGTGCATCACGCGCACCCAGCCGAGCGCGCGGCGCCGCCAGTCTGGCGTGGCGTCATTGGGTCCCGAGAAACGCGCGTAGCCTTTCTCGATACACCAGTACGGGTACATGAACATTTCGGTGGCCCCCACGCCGGTCAGGCCGAACACGGCCACGGCAGTCGCCAGGCCGTCTCCCGGCAATCGAAAAGCCAATCCTCCGGCGAGTCCCTGCCAGGAGAAGTACTCCGGCCTCCGCATAAGCAGCAGGGCGCACAGCACCGTGAGCATGGTGAACAGGCCCACCTTGATGGTGGCGAGCTTTTCGACGCGCGCATAGCCGCCGCCCAGCAACAGGGCCAGCGTAATGCCGACGAGCAGGACGATCCAAGCGTTCATCGGCACGGAGGGAGCCAGCAGGTTCAGCACCTGCGCCACGCCAGCGTACATGGCGCCCACCTGGAACTGCGTCATCAGCACCATGGCCGCCCACATCCAAACGCTCCAGCGCACGCCAAGATGTGGGCCGGGAAGCGTGTTGAAGCCGGCCAGGCCGGTTTGACCGGTTGCCACGGTGTAGCGTCCCAGGGCCGCCTGCACGGCGGGCTTGATGAAGCAGCTCAACAGGATGACCCACAAGGCGACGTAGCCAACTTGCGCGCCAAGCGTCGTGGTGGCGATCAACTCGCCGCTCCCGACAATGGAAGCGGAAAGGATCATCCCGGGGCCGATGCGGCGCAGCGCACCGGACCATGTGCTCGGCGGATCCTCGATGTCGGCGGGATCGAACGCGTAGAGGTCCTTCGTCGGCTGTGAACTCATTCGGAGTAACTCTATCCAACTTGCCGGTGGGAGGGCAAACGGAACCCGTGCCGCGCTAGAATGATAAAGGAGTCTTTCCTTTCGAGCCTTCCTAATGATTTTTCCCCATCCGAACGGGTCACGCACTCGCATATTACTAAGCAGCGTCTTCGGCCCTTACGCCCAGGACGACAGCTTCGGCAGCCGCACCATCAATCCGATGGAGCTTTATCACAATCAGGTGACCCGCGCACAGGGCGCGTTCTCACTGCGCCGCTTCCATCGCAGTTGGGGCATCATGATGATCCAGCGCAACATTTCCGCGCCTTGCACGGTGATGGATTTCCCGACCCGGGAGGCGTTCGCGCGCGAGATCACGGAGAACCGCTACGACGTCATCGGCATTTCGTCGATCATCGTGAACGTGGGGAAGGCGCGGGAGATGTGCCGCATGGCGCGTAAGCTCTCGCCTCATTCGACGATCATCGTCGGCGGCCACGTCGCGGCGATTCCGGGAGTCGAGCACCTGTTGGACGCCGACCACATCGTTAAGGGCGACGGGATCGCCTGGATGCGGCGCTATCTGGGCGAGGATCCCGAGGCGCCGATCGAGCACCCGGCACTCTCTTCCGGTTTCGACCTGCGCGTGATGGGCGTAAAAATACCCGAGAAGATCGATAGTTCGGCGACGGTGATTGCTTCTGTCGGATGCCCCATGGGATGCAACTTTTGCACCACGTCGGCGTTTTTCGGCGGCAAAGGCAAGGTGCTTAACTTCTGCAACAGCGGCGAGGAACTGTTCCGCGTGATGGAGGAGGCGGAGACCACGCGCAAGGTGACGTCGTTCTTCATCATGGACGAAAACTTCCTGCTGCAGAAGCAGCGGGCCATGGACTTGCTCGACAGGATGAAGCAGACGGGCAAAAGTTGGGGACTCAACATTTTCAGTTCCGCTAACGCCATCCGAAAGTACACCTACGAGCAATTGGTGGAGCTGGGCATCAGTTCGATCTGGATGGGGCTGGAATCGCCGCACTCGAACTATTCGAAACTGGACGGCGCCGATACCGTGCGCATGTCGCGCGAACTGCGCAAGCACGGAATCACACTGCTCGGTTCGACCATCATCGGCCTGGAGCATCACACGCCGCAAAACATCAAAGAAGAGATCGAGCACGCAGTCGCGCACCAGACCGACTTGCATCAGTTCATGCTCTACACGCCCGTGCCCGGTACGCCGCTCTATCGCGAGATGTCCGAGCAAGGCAGGCTGCTCGACGTCGACCTGGCGGACATACACGGCCAGTTTGGCTTCAACTTCGAACACGCGGCGATTTCGCGCGAAGAGTCCAAGAAGTTGCTCGACTGGGCCTTCTGGCGCGACTACCAGCGTAACGGCCCGAGCCTGTTCCGTATTTGCCGGACGACGTTCGAAGGGTGGAAGCGATATAAGAACTACCCGGATCTGCGCGTGCGTGAACGCTTCGAGCGGGAGGCCAAAACATTGCGGCGCGCATACGCCGGCATGCTTTGGGCGATGGAGCACCGCCTGGCGAAAACCAACGTAAATGTAGCGACGCAGATACGCGTCTTACGCAAAGAACTGGAGCGCGAATTCGGCGTGTTCACCACCGCCGCGGCGCGTATACTCGGTCCTGTGCTTTGGTGGACCAGCCTTCGCGAAGACAAGCGTCTGGCCGAGGGCCACACGTACGAACCGCCCACGATCATCGAACGGCACAATTGGGTGGAAGCCTAAGCAGGACGGGCTTCCTTCAGCGGCGCGTTTCGGCGGACAATGTTACGCATGTCCGCAGCAGCCATCACTCGCAGGAATCTACTGGCCTCCTCCGCTGCGCCGGTCATGGCACTGGCCTCGCGCACCGCTCCCCGGCGGCCTAATGTGGTGATGTTCATGACCGACGACCATGGCGCGTGGGCGCTCGGATCGTACGGTTGCGGCGAGATGCACACGCCGAATATCGACCGGCTGGCCGCAGGCGGCACCCGATTCACGCGCGCCTTCGCCTGCACCCCCGTGTGCTCCCCCAGCAGGATGACTTACATGACGGGCGCCATCCCGTCGCGCCACGGCGTGCAGGACTGGCTGGTTCCCCGCGACAGCTTCGGCGCGGAGAGCCATCGCTGGTTGCAGGGCTTCACTACCTGGAGCGAAGTGCTGGCAGCTAACGGCTACACGCTCGGCATGTGCGGAAAGTGGCACATGGGCGAGGACGACCGCGCTCAGGCGGGCTTCAGCTACTGGGCCACGGTACCGGGCGGCGGCGGTCCCTACCGCGACGTCGAATTCGTGGTGAACGGCGAGCGGCGCAAGGTGCCCGGATTCAAGACCGACGCTGTCGGCAGCTTCGCGCTCGACTTTCTGGACAGGGTGAAGGATCGCCCCTTCTGCCTCTATGTGCCGTTCTACGCGCCGCACACGCCGTTCGACTATCAGCCGGACGAATACCGCAAGCCTTACGAAAACGCCAGGTTCTCGTGCTTTCCGAGAGTTCCAACGCATCCTTGGGCGAATCCTGGAACCACCCGTCACCATGGGAACGTGGAGAGCATGCGCGGCTTTTCCGCGCTCGTCACCGGCGCGGATGCGAACGTGGGGCGTATTCTGCGGAAGTTGGACGAGATGGGCGTGCGCGAGGACACCACGGTGATTTTTACCGCCGACCAGGGCTTCAACTGCGGCCACCACGGCGTGTGGGGCAAGGGCAACGGCACGGTACCGTTCAACATGTACGAAGAATCGTTGCGCGTGCCGCTCATCTGGAATCATCCGGGGCGCATCCCGGCCGGCCGCACTCTGCCGCCGATGGTTTCCAGCTACGATTTCTTCCCCACCATTCTCGACTACCTCGGCCTCAAGACGGCCCCGGACTCGCGCCGGGTGGGGCGGAGCTATGCGCCGTTCCTGGCCGGCAAGAACCCCGCGTGGCGCTCCCGGCTCTACTTCGAATACGCCAATGTGCGCGCGGTCCGCACAGAAAACCTGAAGTACGTGGAGCGCACGCGCGAGTGGCCCAGCGAATTCTTCGATCTGGAATCTGATCCGGGCGAGACGCACAACGCGATCGACGACGCGGCCCAACGTGCGCAGGTCCGCTCGCTGGCGCGCGAACTCGCCGAGTTCTTCAAGCGCAGCGGCGCGCCGCCCATCGAGCAGTGGCGCACGACGACCAAGCAGAACATGACAATCTACAAACGCTGAGAGTTGAATACCCTGTTCGGCGGAAAATTGACCGTTGGTAACGGTTACAATAGTAGTTCTATGGGAAAAGCATACGAACTCAAACCCAAGCGGGTACCCCGCGTAGAGACGAAGTACCGGCGCATCGTGACTGACATTCCGGCGCCGGGCTCCATCCCAACCCTCGAGCTTTTGGAGCGGACGGAGCCGATCGCGATGCGCGGCCAGCCGCCCGTCATCTGGGATCATGCCAAAGGGTTTCAGGTTTACGACGCATACGGCAACTGCTGGATCGACTGGTCGAGCGGTGTGTTGATCACCAACGCAGGCCATGGCCGCAAGGAAGTAGTGGACGCCATCGTGGCGCAGGCCCAGAAGCCCCTGTTGACCACGTACTGCTTCCCCACCGAGACGCGCGCGCAGTTGGTGGAGAAGATTGCCAGCCTGCTGCCGGAGCCGCTCAAGAAAGTGTTCCTGCTCACGACCGGTTCGGAAGCGGTCGAGTGCGCCATCAAGATTTGCCGCACGCACGGCGTCAAGGTCGGCGGACGCGCAAAGAACGTGTTCGTGAGTTATGAGAAAGCCTTCCACGGCCGTACGCTCGGCGCGCAGCAGGCCGGCGGCATCCCTGTCCTGAAGGAGTGGATCATCAACATGGATCCGGGATTTGTGCAGGTGCCGTTCCCGGATGGCTACTATTGCGAAGACACCAGCTTCGCCCATTTCGAAAAGTGCCTGGCGGACGCCGGGGTTACGCCGGACAGAGTCTGCGGCGTGATGCTGGAGACCTACCAGGGCGGCAACGGATCGTTCGCTCCGCCGGAATACATGAAGCAGATGCGCAAATGGTGCGACAAGAACAACGTTCTGCTGGTCTGTGATGAGGTCCAGGCGGGTTTCGGACGAACGGGCACCCTGTGGGGCTTCGAGCACTACGGCATCGTGCCGGACCTGACGACTTTCGGTAAGGGCATTTCCAGTTCTCTACCGATGTCGGCGGTGGCCGGGCGGCCTGACCTCATGGATCTGCACCCTCCGGGAAGCATGACCTCCACCCACACGGGTAACGCGGTCTGCTGCGCCGCGGCGCTGGCTTCGATCAACCTGGTGGTCAAAGAGAACCTGGCTGAGAACTCGCGCAAGCTCGGTGAAATACTTCACAGAGAGCTGCACAAGATGCAAGCCAAGTACCCCGAGATCGGCCATGTGGCCGGCAAGGGCCTGGTGGCCGGAGTGACCTGCGCGAAGGTAGGCACGAAGGATCCCGATGGCGATCTGGCTTTTGAAGTGGTCAACAAGTGCATCCAGAAGGGCGTGCTGATGTTCTCGCCGGTCGGTCTCAACAACAGTACGGTGAAGATCGCTCCGCCGCTGGTCATCAATGAGGAAGCGCTCATGGAGAGCCTCGGCGTACTCGACGAAGCCTTCCGTGAGGCTTTGGGACGATGAGTCTTCCACAGGTCACTATTGTCGGGGGCGGGATGATCACCCATGATCAGATCCTGCCCACGCTTTACCAATTGCAGCGTCAGGGCGTAATTGGCGAGATCGCCATTTCCGCCCTGAAGGGCCGATTCCTGAAAGAACTGGCCGATGCGCCGATGCTGAAGCGGGCGTTCCCCGGCCAGTCGTTCCGCGCCTATCCCGACCTCGGCGGCGATCTCGACAAAGCGTATCCGGACCTGTTCCGGGAAGTGCTGGCGAAGATGCCGCCGCGCAACGTGGTGGTGGTTGCGGTGCCGGACCAACTGCACTTCAATACCATCCTGGCGGCGCTTAAAGCCAACCAGCACGTCTGCACGGTGAAACCCCTGGTGCTGACCGCCAAAGAGGGCGAGATCATCGAAGAGGAAGCCTACAAACGCGGCTTGGTGGTTGGCATCGAGTACCACAAGCGTTTCGACGACCGCAGCCTCCTGGCTCGCCGCCGCTATCGCGAGGGGATGTTCGGCGAGTTCCGCCTGGGTACGGCGGCGCTGCTCGAAAAGTGGTATTATCGCCACTCGAACTTCCAGAACTGGTGCACGGCGGAGAACTCCGATGCGTTCGCCTACGTCGGCTGCCACTACGTCGACCTGGTTCATTACATCACAGGCCTGCTGCCCAAGTCGGTGAGCGTCTACGGCATTCTCGACAAGTACCCGAACGGCAGAGAGGGTTACCTGTGGACCGACGCGCGCATCATCTGGAACAACGGCGCGGTGCTGAACGTGCAGAACGCGCTGGGATTCCCGGACGACGCCCCGGGCACGAACATACAGGGCCTCACCATGTACTGCGCCGGCAAGGAGAAGGGCGCCTGGCTGCATCACGACGATCAATACCGCGGCATCGAGTACTGCTTCACGGAAAAGTCCGGCGGCGCCGGAACGACCGTCTACACGGAGCCGAGCACGGACTACTTCCAGTACGTCGATGTGGGCGGGCCGGGACTTCTGCCCGTGGGCTACGGATTCCGTTCGGTGGAGTACATCGTCAAGGCATGCCTACGAGCCGGGACTGAGACGAAAGGTCTGACGGAGATCGAAGCGCTGGCCAAGCGTCAGGCGATCGTCAAAGAATACGACCAGGCCGGCATCATGGCCACCCCCGCCAACAGCCGCTTCAACGAACTGGTGATGGAAGCAGGCCGCTTGTCGATCCTCAACGGCGGCCGGGAAGTTGTTATCGAATACGGCCCTCCGGGCAAAGTCAGTTTCCGTTAGGCTAAACCAATACCTTATAGACACCGCGCCGTCCTCGAAATTCTCCGTGGGCGGCGCGTTTTTTTGCCGCTGCCGCCATGGGTAACATCGGCTTCAGATATACTGAGTGATCGATTTCGAATTAAGAACAAGGGAGGTTACGTTGCGGCTACGAAAAGGTGTGGCTGGTCTGGCGGTGTTTCTCCTGTTGACAGGTACTCTGCCGGCACAGCAGCCACAAGCAGCGGTTCCGGCGCAACCCGCGCCACCGGCGGCCAAGCCGGCGCCGGGCCCGAAGAGTCTGAAGATGATCGCCACCCAGGGCGAGGGAGCAACGAACCGCATCAAGACCCGTTCTGCCGTTCAACCTGCCGTGGAAGTGCGCGACGAAAACGAGAAACCCGTCGCCAATGCGCAGGTGGTCTTCCAACTGCCGGCTTCCGGGCCCGGCGGCGTGTTTTACGACCTGGCGCGGACCCAGACCGCGCGCACCAACGAACGTGGACAGGCTGTAGCTTCCGGCTTCGCTCCGAACAACATTGAGGGGCGCTTCGAAATCAAGGTTACTGCCTCCGCGGGCGAAGCCACAACGAGTATCGTGATCGCGCAGAGCAACATCGATCGCCCCGGCCAGGACATGACGGTTTCCGGCAAGAGCCGGTGGTGGAAGCCGGTGCTGATCCTGGGGGCCGCGGCGGTGGCGAGTGTCGCCATTTACGCCGCTCGTCATGGAAGCGGCTCTACCGCGCAGTAGCGGTTGGCGGCGATCCTCCAAAGTCAGGAGGGAGCGAATACCGATGAAGGATTCACGTGGCCTTACCAGACGCCGTTTGCTAGTGCTCGGCGGACCCCTCTGCGCGCTGAGCCCGGCGCTTTGGGCGATCGACCGGGGCGAGGCGACGCCGGGCTTCAATGCCAAGACCCTTGATGGCGAGCGCATCACGAACGACACGGTGAAAGGGAAGGTGGTCCTGATTCAGTTCTGGACCACATGGTGCCGGTACTGCCGCAGGGACCAGCCCTCGGTGGACGAATTCGCCGGCAGGTATGCCGATAAAGGCCTGGTGGTTATTGCGGTAAACGTGGGCGAATCCCGAAAAAAGGTGCTGGACTACCTGAAGACTTCGCCGCGGCAGGCAAGGATCGTCCTGATGGAAGACACAAATCTTGGCGCGGTGTTCAATGCACGCGGGTTCCCGTACTACATCGCGATCGACGCCAGGGGGCGCGTCGCCGGAGTGCTACCTGGTTCCGGCGGCCGGGAGATGCTGCGGGAACTGATTGGCCGCGCCGGTTTGCGCGTCGAGTAGCTCATCTTGCCGGCGGCGTTAGGCGGTGTACACAATTGAAACCTTCCACTCTACGATCCATTCTCACCGACGGACACTTTTGGGCGCCCGTGGGCGCTCTGGTCTTCGGGATTGCGCTCCTGGTGGCCCTCCGTTAAGCCTATGAACGCCACATCAGGGACAACCACCCAGTTATCCTCCCGCTCCTTGCACACACTCGGCGTAGCGTGCGGATTGGGCGCGGGAGCGTGGCTCGGACTGGCCGAAGCTCCCACGAAGCTCGTCACGGTGGGGTTCTCGCCGTTCATCATCTCGCTCGGTATGGTGGCGGGGGTATTTGTCGCACGGTGGACCGTGCCGACGCTGCTCAAGGGCGCCGGATACGTTTGGCTCGATCTGCGCGAGAAGGCGCATCTCGTGGTCTGGGCCGTGTTGGCCGGCATGTTGTGGGCCGTGGCGAACACTCTCACGGTCTTCGCGATTCGGAACGTCGGGCTCTCCATCGCCTTTCCCCTGTGGAACACCAACAGCCTGATGGGGCTGTTCTGGGGCTGGCTGCTGTTCAATGAACTGCGCGGCGGAGGAGCGCGGCAGTGGACCAAGGTGGTGGGCGGAGCGCTCGCCATCGTGGTGGGCGCGTGCCTGCTGGCGCTCGCGACCACGCACCAAACCACCACGGTTCCGCGAGGTGCTTTGTTGGGAGTTCTGGCGGCGCTGGGGGCGGGCGTGCTGTGGGGCACGATGTATATTCCCTACCGCAAGGCTTACATCAGCGGCATGAACCCGCTCTCCTTTGTCACCGTATTTACGTTCGGCGAACTTGGCACGGTGTTCGCGCTTTCGGCGGCGTTTCACGGTGGAGTGTCCGGGTTGGTGGCCGAAATGGCTGCGGCGCGCCCGGCGATGTTCTGGCTCTTCCTGGGAGGCTTCTGCTGGGTGTTGGGTGACCTGTTCCAGCAATACGCGGCAAAGTACGTCGGCATAGGCCGCGGCATTCCGCTTTCCAATACCAATCAACTGTGGGGTTTGGCCTGGGGAGCGCTGGTGTTCGGCGAGCTTGCCAATTTGGGTCCGGCCGGCAGGGTCCTTGTGATCGCAGGCTCGGCCGTCATGATTTTGGGAGCCGTCGCCATAAGCATGGCGGAGCCACCGGCATCGGAACGTGAATCCTGGCGCAAGGCGATGGAGCGTGAGTGTAACCGCTACGGACTGGATCGAGAGCGTGTCGCCTCGATCCTGAAAGGTGAAGACCCGCTGGCCGAGCGCGTCTCCGGCCGGCGCTGGTGGGAGTTCGCCATCGTGGGCGCGGCCGTCGCGGTCTTCGTGTGGCTCGCGGCAAGCGCGCAGAGCCAACCGATTGCGGTCAATACCGGTTGGATGATCGTGCTGAGCGCGGCCTCGCTCGCCTTCCTGGTCGTGTGCGGCTACCTGTTGTGGAAGCGTACGCGCTTCTCTTAGACGGCCTGTGCCAGGCGTCGGCGCAGAACAGCCCAAAGACCCGCAAGCACCAGCGTGGCGGATGCGGCCGGTATCAGAGCGGCCAACGGGTATCCGGTCGCGCCCACGATCCGGCCAGCCAGCCAGGGCAGCGTCGCACCTCCAATGCTCGCCATCAGAAACACCACCGACACGTTGCGTCCGCCGGATGAAGTGTAGGCGGCAACCACGTTCGGAAATATCGTGGCCAGGCCCAGCCCGCTGATCGCGCACCCGGCCATCAATCCAGGCAGCGTGTGGATGGCGGCAATCGTGCCGATGCCCGCGGCCAGCAGCACGAGGCTCGACCGAAGCATGCGATCGATGCCCACTCGGCTGACCAGGAACGGCGCGGCGGCCCGGCCGGTGAGCAGCGCGCCCCAGACGACGCTCAACGTGAGCCCCGTTTGGAACGTGTTCGCGCCCAGCGCGCGCATCCCGTAAAGCGGCATCCAGCCGGCGATGGTGGTCTCGGTGCCGACGTAAAACAGCAGCATCGTGCCCGAAAGCAGCGCTTTGCCGATGCCGTCCTTCGCCGTACCGGGCTGCGACGCCACGGATCCGTGCGGCGATACCAGAATTGTCCCCAGGCAGGCGGCCCCCATCAGCGGCGCCAGGAGGAAAGCAATGGCGCCTGCCCCGTAGCGAGCGAGCAGCGCCGGGAGGATCATGGGACCGCCCACCGCGCCTGTGCCCCAGCAGAAGTTCAGTACATTCACCATCACAGGCCCGCGGCGGCTGAGCGTTCCCATTGCCAGATTGGACGACGGGTTGAGCGTGCCGATCCCGATGCCGTACAGGCAGACGCCGGCTAGGATGGCGGGCCAGGTGGCCAGTGCGAATAGCGCTGCGCCGGAGGCGAGCAGCGCATAGCCAAGGCCCAAGGCTACGCGGAAGCCGAAACGGCGCAGGATGATGCCGGAAGTGATTACGCCCGTGGCTGAGCAGCAGAACTGTGCGGGGAACAACCACGCCGTTGTAGCGGGCGGCATGGCGTAGTGCCTGATAAGGTACGGCAACAGCACGCCCGTCAGGGTGGTCATCACGCCCACCAGGACGAAGCTCGCGGCGATGACCGGGAGCGTCAGGCGGCGGTGCGGCATCGTTGGTCAGCCGCCGGTCAGAGCCGCTCCAGTTCGCGGTAAACGTGATGCACAAACGTGACGTTATCCGATTGCACGTAGTGCATCGCGCCGCCCATGCGCGAGAAGCTCTTGCAGAAGCGCAGGTAGTAGGCAGGATTGGTCTTGGGAGGCTCGCCTTGGGTCCAATCCCAATTGCCGCCGTCCTGCAGATCCACCACGTAGATGGTGTGGCCGCTCACGATGGCGCGGCCGGCCTGCAGCCGCAGGTTGTTCACGCAGCTCAAGCTCTTTTCGAAAACCTGTGGCGCCATGATGGCGGTGCCGATCGAGAGCACTACGCCGTTATCGAGCGTCTCCATGGAATCGCCGATCAGGCGGAAGTCGATGCCGGCGGCGCGTCCGATGGCGGCGCCGTTGAAAATGGGGTGCGTCGCGATGATGTCGTAGCCAATGCCGGGGTGGACCGTCATGGGAACCTGGTGGCGGAAAGCCTGGGCGAGGATGGAGGCCTGTTTCCATCGATGCTGGATGGCCACGCGTCCACCAGGGATGTTCCACCGTCGCATGACCACCAGCAACTCGGCACGCGCGGGCGCGAGCGGATGTGCTGGCTCGGCGCTGAGAGCGGATTCCAACTCTTCCGCCGCGGGCAGATCCACGCCGTCCTCCAGGATGAAGCGCCCGAGCGACGTACCGTAGCCTTCGCCGCGCAGTGCGCCGGCAAGGAGCGCCAGGTGAATGTTGCGGCCGGTTTCGTCCCAGGCTCCGAACGTGCCCGTGGCGACGTTCTTCTCCACGCTCTCCGTGGAGCGGCCCAGCCAGGAGTACTCCCAGTCGTGTATGGAGCCCGCGCCGTTGGTCGCCAGGTGCGTCACCCAACCACGCGACATCATGCGCTCGAGGATCAGAGCCGCACCGTTACGCAGCAGGTGCGCGCCGTACATCAGGATCACGCCTGCGCCGCGCCGGCGCGATTCGGCGATCCGGGAGGCGGCATCGTGCACCATTCGCGCCACTTCGGGCGAACATTCGCGCGGGGACGAGTCCGGATCGATCAAGATGTCTTCGACCTTCGTCAGACTCACGCGCTGAGCGAGCGGGTAGACCTTGAGCTTGGACCAATCCTGGGGGGTAGGTTTCATATTGGGAGCTTACTCCTTGATTTTACCGCGCCGCCCCCGCTTGACACGCATCAGCGGATTCTGTTGCACTCGACTTGACCACGCAAACGTCCCTATGCCACGCCTCTTCATCGTTGTTTTCGCCCTCATCGCGATAGCCGCTCCGGCGGCCGAGATCGCCGTCCGCGACGGCGCAGCCGTGCTTCGCTCGGGCGCGCTTGTCCGTACCCTGAGCTTCGCCGGCGGCGATATCTCCACGTCGAGCTTTACCGTCGGTGGCCGTGAAATCCTGGCCGAGACCGCGCGCGAGTTCTCCATCCTGGTGAGCCGGGAGAAGGACAGCCGCGCGCCCCGCGGATTGAAGCCGGAAGAAGCCGGGGAGAAGAACTACTTCGGAGGAGGCACGGCGGCGCGCTGGCGCTCGGAAGGATTCGACCCATCGCGTTACGACGACACGCGCCCGGATGCGCCCAAGTGGGTGGGCCATCGCGCCATGGATGGCCGGACATGGAGACTCTTCGGGGCTGCTCCAATCGCCAAGGTCGCGAAGCCATCAGAGGGAGCGACGCGCCTCGTGGTAGAACTGGCGGCGAACAAGGATCCCGAACTCGCTGGATTGATCTTCGAATTGAACTACGAGGTCTATGACGGCTATCCAGTGGTGCGCAAATGGATCCAGGTTCGTAATCGTTCGCACCGATGGCTGAGGATCGAGCGCCTCACGATCGACGATCTGCGCCTTGCGCCCCTGACCGCGAAGCCTCTCGCCGCCGCCATGTTCGGAGTGCAGCCCAGCGTGATCGCCTTCGAAGAGCCGGGAGGGCACCGCGGCGTGATCGCGGCAAGCGAAGTTCCCTCCGCGCTGCGTTCCATCGGGCAGTACGGCGCCATGGGGTACAACGACAGCCTGTTTGAGTGGGTGCTCGGCCCGGGCGAGGAGTTCACCAGCGAGCCGGTTTTCTACTACGCCTTCGACGGCCCGGTCCGCCCCACTGCTTCCGCTGTTTCGACGCCGCTCGACCGCACCATCGAAGGGCCGTACATGCGGTTCCTCAACGAGCGCATCGGCATCGCCGCGGAAACGGCCCCCATACATGGCCCGCAGTGGATGACCTGGGCATATTTTTACGATCGCATCGACGACAAACTGGTGCGCCAACTGGCCGATATCGCGTCCCGGGCCGGATTCACCGAGATGCTGTTCGACGACGGCTGGCAGAAGGGGCGCTTGGGCTCCGAAGTGGATACGGTAAAATTCCCCGACTTCGCCGCCACCAGCGAGTACATCCGCTCGAAAGGCATGGCGCTGGGCTTGTGGGTGTCATGCTTCCGCGATGAAGACTCCCGCGACATGAAGGAGATGCCGGAAGGGCGTGTGCTGCCCATCCTGCTTCGCTCCACTTCCCTGCCCGGCCTGGCCATGAGCTTCGCCTCCGCCTGGCGCGACTACTACGTAAAGGACCTGGTAAGTCTGGCGCGGCGTTACCACATCTCCTACTTCAAGCAGGACTTCACCAACATCATGTACGGAGACATTGCCGAGGGGCACGAAAGCCGCACGCGCAAGGAGTCCTTGCTGCGTGGGTTGCGCGGCCTGCTCACCGCACAGGCGGAACTGCGCCGCATGGCTCCGGATGTGGTGAACGAGATCACGCACGAAATCTACTGGGGCACGCCGGGCGTGCCGGCCGATCTGGCCGCGCTGAAACACACGGCGCGGTTCCACATCCCGCCCAACGAGAGTGTCGGCTCGAATATTGCCTGGGAATTCAAGGGCCGCTCGATCACGGCCGAGGAGCACGCTACGGCCCTCAGGCGCGGTTGCTGGCTGGCGCGCCAGCGCCTGTACTCTCATCGCGGACTGCCGCTTTATCCGCTGGAATTCTATGCCGCCACCACGGCCAGCCATTTGGGCAGCATGACGCCCGCGATTCAGGACCGCCAGGTGGCCAGTTGGCTGATGGGTATGCCCGTGTGCTTCTCGGGCGATGCGCGCACGCTTTCCGAAGCCAACATCGCCCAGTACCGCAAGCGCTTCGACCCCGTGAAGCGGTTGCAGGACACCTACGGGATCTACAAACACTTCCAGTTCAGCGGTGTTCCGGAGCCGACCGACGTGGACTGGCACTGGTGGGGCAAGCTGAACGGGAAGGGCCATGGAGCCGTAGTCGTGCTGCGCGGCAGCGGCGGTGCGGCACGGCGTATGGTCAACATCCCCTGGGTTTCGCGAGAAGCCACCTATCGCGTGTCGGGCCTTTTCTCGGGCAAAGCCTACGGAGTGTTGAGCGGTGGAGCGCTTCAGGATACTGGCGTCCCGGTCGAACTGTCCCGGTATGGGCAGGAACTGCTCGAACTGGCTCCTGCCAGTCGTTGAGCCCGGCGGCTCGCCTCGGCGCACCCTTCTTCAACGTATAATGTTCCAGCAGTCCATACACCTATGATTACCGACCGCCGTAATTTTCTACTTTCGTCCGCCGCCGGAGCGGCCATCTCTCAGGCCGCCCCGCCTCAGGCTACTCTTCCCAAGGTGAAGTTGGGCAAGTACGAACTATCGCGCCTGATTATCGGGGCGAATCCGTTCTATGGGTACTCCCACTTCAACCGTATTTTCGACTCGCACATGCGCGAATGGTGCACGCAGGAGAAGGTCTGCGAGGTATTGCGCCAGTGCGAACTCAGCGGCATCAATACCTGGCAGTTCTCCGAGCACGAACGTAGCCTCCCCGATATCCAGCGCCACCGGGAGTTGGGGGGCAAGCTGCAGTTTATCGTGCTGAGCGGAAAACGTCTCGAAACCGAGCCGGGCATGATCGCCGAAGTGGCGAAGATGCAGCCCATCGGCATCGTGCATCACGGCGGGGTCACCGACACCTGCTTCCGCAAGGGGCAGATGAGCAAGGTGCAGGACTTCCTCAAAAGGGTGCGGCAGAGCGGCGTGATGGTGGGCATGTCCACGCACACTCCGGCCGTGATCGAATACGTCGAGGAGCGCAACTGGGACATCGACTTCTACATGACGGCGGTGTACTGCGTCACGCGGCCCGCGGATGAAATCCGCAAGATGCTGGCCGGCGAGCTGCCGCTCGGCGAACTCTACCTGGACGCCGATCCGGCCCGCATGTTTCGGGTGGTGCGGCAAACCAAGAAGACCTGCCTGGCATTCAAGATCCTGGCGGCGGGAAGGCGCTGCGGTTCGGCGTCCGAGCTGGACCGCGCGTTTCAGTTCGCTTACGACAGCATCAAGCCGCAGGACTGCGTCATCGTCGGAATGTATCCGCGTTACAGCGACCAGGTGAAGGATAACACCGACCGCGTGCGGCGGATCCTGAAGGCATAAGCAATTCGACTCGAATAGAATAGGAGCCTATGGTGAAGGACAACTACGTCATCGGGATTGATTTCGGCACTGAGAGCGGGCGCGTGATGCTCGTGCGCGTGGCCGACGGCGAGGAGATCGCTTGGTCGGTGGTTCCTTACCCGAACGGCGTCATGGACCGCCAGTTGCCTTGCGGCACGCCGCTGGGTCACGACTGGGCGTTGCAGGATCCGCGCGACTACATCACCGTGCTGAAGGAAGGCGTTCCCAAGGTGATGCGAGAAGCCGGCATCACGGCCGGGCAGGTACTCGGCATCGGCACGGACTTCACCGCCTGCACCATACTGCCCACGCTTCGCGACGGCACGCCGCTGGCCACCCTGCCGCAGTACGCCTCCAATCCGCACGCCTGGGTGAAGCTCTGGAAGCATCACGCGGCACAGCCGGAAGCCGTGCGCATCAACGAAATCGGCGCGGCGCGCAACGAGCCAGTCATGCGCATGTACAACGGCCGCTACTCGTCGGAGTGGTTCTTCTCGAAGGTGCTGCAGATCGTGGACGAAGCGCCGGAAATCTACGCGGCGGCCGAGCGCATCGTCGAAGCGGCTGACTGGATCGTCTGGCAGATGACCGGCGAACTGCGCCCGAACGAATGCACGGCCGGCTACAAGGATATGTGGACCAAGGGCGTCGGCTATCCGTCGAAGGAGTTCTTCGCCGCGCTCGACCCGCGCCTGGAAAACGTCGTCGCCGGGAAGCTGTCCACTGAGTTCTACCTGCTCGGCTCGAAGGCCGGCGGACTCACACCGCAGATGGCCGCGCTCACGGGGCTGAACGCCGGAACGCCCGTCGCTGTTGGCAACATCGACGCGCACGTGGCCGTGCCGGCCTGCGGCGTGGTGAAGCCCGGCGTGCTGTGCATGATTATGGGCACGTCGCTCTGCCACATGCTGATGGCGAACGAGAAGCATTTCGTCGAAGGCGTGGCCGGCGTGGTGGAAGACGGCATCGTGCCGGGCTTCTGGGGTTACGAAGCCGGACAGGCAGCCGTGGGCGACATTTACGCATGGTTCTTCCGCGCCTTTGGCGCGAATCCCGATGAAGTCACCGCCAAGGCAGCTCAGCTTCAGCCCGGACAAAGCGGTTTGGTGGCGCTCGACTGGTGGAACGGAAACCGCTCCGTGCTGATGGACGCGGACCTGACGGGGCTGATCCTGGGCATGACGCTCGGCACGCAGCCGGAGGAAATCTACCGCGCGTTGATCGAAGCCACGGCGTTCGGTACCTACACGGTGATCAAGGCGTTCGAGAAGAAAGGCGTGCCCATCGATCAACTGGTGGCCTGCGGCGGCCTGCCTCAGAAGAGCCCGCTGGTGATGCAGATCTTCGCCGACGTAACCAATCGCGCCATCCATCTGCCGAAGTCGCTGCAGGCTTCGGGCCTCGGCGCGGCGATGCACGGCGCGGTGGCGGCAGGCGTCTACAAGGACATCGCCGAGGCGGCTTCAAAGATGGCAGGGCTGCAAGACCTCTGCTACAAGCCGAACGCGGGAGCGCACGAGGTGTACGAAAAGCTGTACGCCGAATACATCACCCTGCACGACTACTTCGGCCGCGGCGCCAACGACGCCATGAAGCGGTTAAAGGCGCTGAAGGGGTAGATCGGGGCGGGTCTCCATGGTCCGGAGACCCGCCATCCCGCGTTAGTGCTTCACTGTTGGTGTGAAGAACCGGTCCGCGGTTGTACGTGAGCGCGTGGCAGGGGCCGCCACAACAGTTTGTGTGAACGGGCGGACGACATGGATGTTGAATGCGTAAGATCTGAGACCGGGATCGAAGAGCAATCGATAGGAAAGGACCGTCACAGGTTCGCCAATTGGCGTCTTGGTGGATGCAACATCCGCGAATAACCGAGCGAGGACGTTTCTTGCAGATTCGCCCTGGGCACCGAGCGCAACCGTTCGCGAGATGAATCCGTTCAGAGGTATCATTCCAACGTCAATTCGGAATCCGGATGTCCTTGAGACGTCGTCGAGGACCAGTCTTAGCGTGTCGGCGGCGGTTCGCGGGACGGGTGCGAAGGTGACGGAGGTTTCAAGTATCGATTTGACAGGAATCATGGAACCTCCGGTTCCGCGCACCTCTTCGGGCGAGATGGTGAAAGCTCCATTGTCGCGATTGACCACATACAGGCCAGGGAATCCATTCACCTTGTGCGCATTGAGCGCACTCACGAGAGCGGCGTAGGGGTCCGCTAGCCTGTCCGTAACAGCATCGACTTCGAGGGACAAACTGAGCTCGCCGCCGCGAGGAATCAGCACTCGAAACGGCGAGCCAGTTTTGTTCAATGCTCGATGCTCCGGTTTCACGACCGACTCAGTAACATCTTCCACATCGGATGCGTTCTCGTATCGAGCGTCTTCAAAATTAATGGGGACTCCAGACAGTCGCTCGAGTTGACTTGCCATTTCCGCAAGAGGACGCGGATCTCTTGCTATCAGACTTGTGGCCTTCATCTGGCCACACAAAGCGCCGTGAGTCAGCATCGCGCAGACGCAGCAAACTAGAATCGCCCTTATTAGCGGTAGGTCTTTCATGCTCGGATCCTCATTGTCTTCTGTACTTGGTTGTCTAAGGCCAATAGACCGTAACCTGCGACTGCCCCGCCTTGTGCGAGTATACCGTAGCGAAGTCAATCGTAAATCCAACGTCGTCTTGGATGTAACTTTGCGATCCGCTGACATCTCGGATGTAGATCTGCATGTCTTGTGGCACGTAGGCTGAGCATGGGGCCCTTCCCCTGCGTGTGGGAGTTGCCGTTGGTGGCGAGCGCGATCCAGCTTAGCGCCATGATTGCCACGGCCAGCGTTTCCTCGTGCCACGACACATAGTCGCCGAGACGGCGCAATTTGAGCGCCACGGCCACTTTCGATCGCGCGCTCGCGCCGATGCCCTTTCTGCGCCGCGTCCAGATCGTAAGGCCGCTCAGCATGGTTACGAGCGCGATGGCGCTGCCTCCGGCCCACATCGGTATCAAATCCAAGCGAGGTGACCCGAGAATGATGGCGACGATCGCGGCTTCGATCAGGTGCTCGGTCAGGATGATAGCGCGATATCGCTTCAGCCTTCGGGCACCCGGGCCTTCATAGAAGCCCTCGCCCACCTCCGTACTCAAAAAGAAGCGGGGCCCGTGGTCGAGCGGCAAGTTCCAGAGCTTGTGAACCAAGTAATAGATGCGGAACGAAACCAGCAGAACAGTGATGAACAGTATTAACAAGTTGCCATCATGCGCACTCATCAGGCGGCTCTTTTGCGATGTAGGGACTCGAGTTCCTCTCGGACGGTGGCGAGTATCTCCTTGTCGCCACGCCCTGCCAGAATCAACTGGGTCAGCACCGTGCGCAAGGGCTTGCGAAGCTCTTCTTCTCCGATTCCGCGCGCGCGCCGCGAAGCGATCACCGCGCCGGCGCCATGCCGCACGGTGAGAAAGCCCTCTTCCTGGAGTTGGCGATACGCCACGGCGATGGTGTTGAGGTTGACACGCAGGTCGCCGGCCACCTGCCGGACGCTGGGCAGCGTCATGCCTTCGCGCAGCGTGCCGCCGGCGATCAAAGCCTTCACGCCATCGACGATTTGCTGGTAGAGCGGCCGTTTGTCATTGGCATCGACGGTGAGGAACATTTGCGTCTCGACTGTCTACTGTATGTATGCTGCATACTGTAGAGCGGCGCTAAGGAAAATCTTCGTTGCGCGCGACCACTACTCGGCGACTTCGATGGCGTCGATGAGACGCTGCATGGCTTCCAGGTATTGTTCGAGGGCCTGCTTTCCTCGCGCGGTGATACGGTATGTGGATTTCGGCCGTTCTTGGACAAAGGCCTTCTTGCAAGTGATGTAGCCAGTCTCTTCGAGCTTATGCAGGTGCATTCCCAAGGCGCCGTCGGTCGCTTCCAGACGCTTTTTCAGAGTGGTGAAGTCCAACGCGCCGTGGATTCTCAGGGCGCTCAACACGCCCAGACGCAGCGGGCCGTGGACCGCTGTATCGAGTCCGTTGAAATCAATGGGCGGCATGCGCGGTTTCCTGGCGGCGTAGTTGCAGCTTCATGCAGAACGCCGAAATCGCGCCGCCCATGAGCATCGTGAAGCCGAAGGTTACAGCCAGCGGCAAGCTGAAGACCAGCGCCGCAATTGCGCCGGCAAGCATCGGCAGGGAAAGCCCCAGCAGGTACCGCTGCTTCGGTTCGGTCAGGGCGACCGCCGTAACCGACGCTCCGAAGATGAATAGAAACGCAGGGGAAATGAAGGAGTGGGGAACCCATCCGCTCCGCGTCGCCACCACCAGAAAAGGGATGGCGAGCAGCGCCACCACGTACGGAGCGTAATTCATGTGCGCGCGCCGCATTTCGGCAGAACTCACTTGAATCTCCTCGGGCCGGTAAGTGAGGATGAAGTGCGCCATTGTTGCGATCAATGGCAGCAGTCCCAACGCCAGCGGGACCAGAGTGCTCCAAGGATGAGCCAGAGGATAGGGTAGGAGCGTCCAGAGTAGGGTCAGCGCTCCCCCGGCGGCGATGGCCAGCGCGAAGCGTATGGTCTTGGGGCGGAACGGAAGCCCAGGGGCGAGCGTGAGCTTCATCGTGGCGAGATCCTGTTTGACTCGTTCGAGATCGTCTGATCGCATGGGTGGTCTCCAGATCATGGCGGCGTCCACCGCTATAATCTAATAACAACAGTACTCTAATTGTCAGAGTATTGTCAAGAGGAAATTTTCGAGTAGGGCAGCCTTACCTGCCAATTACGCCATAAACTTCACGACACTGTCGGCCAGGCGCACGGCGGCGGCCATCATTTTCACGTTGTGAACGCGGACCAGGTGTGCACCGCGCAGAATCGCGGCGGTGACGGCCGCGGCGGTGGCATACTCTGTCTCCTCCGCGGTCGGTTGGGCCAGGAAGTGCTTGCGCGAAGGGCCTACCAGCACCGGCAGGTTCAGACGAATGAACATGTCCAGGCGCGCCACAACCTCTGCGTTCTGCTCTTTGCGCTTGCCGAAGCCCAGGCCCGGGTCCAGCACGATACGCGCGTGCTCCACGCCCGAACGGGTCACGCGGTGCACCGCGGCTTCGCACTCGTTCACGATGGTTCCCATAACGTCGGGCAGCGGCGGCAGTTTGGCCCAGGTTTCCGGAGCGCCGCGCATGTGGTTGAGGATCAGACCGGCGTTGTGGTTGGCAACCACCTTCGCCACTTGTGGATCATAGGTCAGGCCGGTGGGATCGTTGATGATCTCGGCTCCCAACTGCAGGACCTTTTCAGCTACTCCGGACTTGTACGTATCCACCGAGACCGGGATGCCGAGCTTTCCCCGCAGCCGTTTAAGCACGGGCACCAGGCGGCGCAGTTCCTCAGCTTCGCTGACGCGCGGTGAGTCGGGCCGGGTCGATTCGCCACCCAGGTCGATCAAATCCGCTCCCTGCTCCTCGAGTTCGACGGCGCGCGCGAAGGCGCGGTCCGGATCGAGATAGAGGCCGCCGTCGGAGAACGAATCCGGGGTGACGTTGAGGATGGCCACCAGCAGCGTGCGGTCCCCCAACTGCAGGTTGCGCTCCTTGAGGCGCCATTCGTAACGTTTTCTCGCCATGGATTTATGCCACCATGACCCGGCAGAACTTCCTGCCGAGCCGCAAGGTGTGCTCACCGGATGTTACCATCTGCTGCGGCGCGGAGGCCCGTTCGTGATTCAGTTCGACGGCGCCCTCCTTGACTTTGCGCGCGGCCTCGCTGACGCTGGCGGCCAGGCGAGTGTGCGCCAGAAGCTTGTCCAGCCGCATGGCGCCCACGATGGAGAACGACTGCATCTCGGCCGGATCCTCGCCGCGCCGAACCACGCGGGTAAACTCCTCGGCCGCGCGCGCGGCGTCGGCACTCGAATGGAAATCGGAAATGATCAGGCGCGCCAGGTCCATCTTGGCTTCCATCGGATGCAGCCCGCCGGAAGCGACCCGCGCACGCAACTGCGCGATCTCGGACATGCTCTTGTCAGTAAGTAGCTCGTAGTAGCGGAACATCAGGTCGTCGCTGATGCTCATGAGCTTCTTGAACATCTCCTCGGGCGGCTCGGTAATGCCGACGTAGTTGCCGAGCGACTTCGACATCTTGTTCACGCCGTCCAAGCCTTCGAGCAACGGCGTGGTGCCCACGATCTGCGGCTTCTGGCCGTAGTCACGCTGGATTTCGCGGCCCACCAGGAGGTTGAACTTCTGATCCGTACCGCCTAGTTCGACATCCGACTCCAAGGCAACCGAATCGTAGGCCTGCGCCAGCGGATAGAGCAACTCGTGAACGGAGATCGGCGTGTTCTCCTTGAAGCGCTTGGCGAAGTCGTCGCGCTCCAGCAAGCGAGCCACTGTGTACTTAGCGGCCAGCCGGATCATGCCCTGGAAGTCCAGCTTGAGGAGCCAGTCGCTGTTGAAGCGGACCTCCGTCCTGGCTTTGTCCAGCACTTTGAACACTTGCGCCTTGTACGTCTCGGCGTTGCGCTCGACTTCCTCGAAGGTCATGGGCGGGCGCGACGCGTTGCGTCCGGTGGGATCGCCGATCAGCGCGGTGCCCGCTCCGATCACGAAGATCGCCGTGTGGCCAAGATCCTGGAAGTGCTTCATCTTGCGCAGCAGCACGGTGTGGCCCAGGTGCAAATCCGGGGCCGTGGGGTCGAAGCCTGCCTTTACACGCAAGGGACGGCCGGTCTTGGCGCATTCGGCCAATCTCTCCCGCAAATCCTCTTCGCGAATCAGTTCGGCGAGGCCCTTCTTTATGTAGGAAACCTGTTCATCGATCGGTGGAAAGGGCACATTACTATTGTACGATTGGTAGGTTGTGCTTTGCGGCGAGACGCGGTGGAAAAAAGGGAATTGGATATGGTTCACATGGTTGGCGGCGTTTCTGGCGCTCACCGCGAAGCCACTGCTTTGGCATTTCGAGTACTTTAAGAGTCCCGGACCTCAGTTCTACAAGCTGCTCATGGTAGGGCTGCCGGTGTCTGCCGTGGCGGTGGCGGTGTACACGCAGGTTCGCCGCCGGGCACTTTGGCGCCACGGACCCGTGATTCTGGCCGGAGTCTTGGCAGCGGCAGCCCTTGCCTACGAGCCGGCTGCCACGCTCGTTTCGGTGAGTATGCTTGCCGCGGCTTACGCAGCAGGCAGCACCCTGCGGAAGCGGCTGGGACTGGAAGCCGGAGATCCCGCCGGCGATATTGCGGTCGCGGCCACGGCTGGTTTCGCGCTGTTTTCCTGGGTTCTGTTCTGGGTGGGGCTCGCCCACCTGTTTTACCCGGCAACGTTCGCGCTCCTCATCGCGGCCCCCTTCATCCTGTGGCGCCGCGAGATTCCCATGCTGGCGCGCGCCTGCCGCCGCATGTGGCAGAACTGGAGTTCCGACGCTGAACTGAGCCGGCCGCTCGCCGGCGTACTGATGACGTTTGGGGCGGTCCTCGCCGTATCGTCGGCAATGGTCGTGCTTTCGCCCAGCGTGGCATTCGACCCGCTCAAGATGCACCTCACGCTGGCCGCCACCTTCGCGCGGCAACACTCGCTGGAGCCGCTCGCCTTCCTGGACTATTCGTACTTCCCGCAAGGCGCCGAAGTGTTGATGGCCGCGGCATATTCACTCGCGGGCCAAGCTGGCGCGCAGATGCTGCCTGCCGTCTTTTTCGCTCTCTTGCTGCTTTTGCTCGTCAGCATCCTCCGGCGCGTAGGGATGGACCGGTTGGAAACGCTGGCGGGCATGACCGCGGTCGTGTCGATGCCGTTCCTGCATTGGACCGGGAGCGTAGCGAAGAATGACGCGGCGCTGGCGTTGTATCAGTTGGCCGCCGTGGACGCCTATCTACGCTGGAGAAAGAGCGGGCGCTTCCGCTGGATCTGGCTGGGCACGTTTCTGCTTGCCGCGAGTTTCGGCGTGAAGCACGTGGCGCTGCTGGGCGGCGCGGCTATCGGCCTATTGTATCTGCATGCCGTTTGGAGCGAGTGGCGAAGGCTGCGCGCATTGGCCGCGGTCGCACTGATTTTCGGTGCGTTCGGCCTGTGCTGGCACGTCCGGGCCTGGTGGTTGACCGGCAATACTGTATACCCGGAGCGCGTGAGCAGCAGCGTCAGTCTGCAAACGCGAGCCTTGCCGCCACAGCGCAAGTTCGCCCGCCCCTGGCGCCTGCTTTACCACGGGAAGGCGTTCTTCGAATCTCCGCTGGAGTATCCCATGGGCGCGGTCCTGCTGCTGTCGCTGCCGGCCTGGCTGATGATCCGCCGGCGGAAATCATCCAGCGGCGAGCGGGCGTGCCTCGTGTTCATCACCATTACGCTGGCGTATTGGATCTGCCACATACCCGGACTGCGTTACGCCGTCGCGCCGCTGGCGCTATTGGCGGCGCTGACGGCGGCGCGGTTGCCCACGCTGGCCCGCTCGTATGGACGCTGGACAAGCGCTTCCGTGACAGGAGCGCTGGCGTACGCGCTTCTGTTCGGGGTGTGCGGTGCCCTGATCGTGGAGGTGAATCGACCTCAGTTGAGCTACTTCCGGCGCCATCTGGACAAGGCTGGCTACCTTAGCGAAGCGTTGCGCACTTACGGATCGATCGAATTCGTCCGGGGAACGGCACAGCCGGGCGAACGGGTGTTCGGAGTCGGCAACTGCTCGTATGCGTATGCTCCGGAACCGGCCAAGATGCGGTGTTATATGAATCGCAACGGGGTCTACAGGGAAGCCGATGCTGAAACGGTTCGTACGCAGTTAGTTCTCGGGGAGTTCCGCTATCTGATCGTTCCGCAAGGTGAGCCAGGACACGCGATCCTGCGGGCTGCCGGGCCGTCGCTCGAACCCGCGCCCGCTTACCAGGACACTTACTTCGCCGTTTACCGGGTGCCGCTCTCGCCCCTGGGCGTGTCGCACTCGCAGCAATCGCTGCAGCGGTGACACTTCTCGCACAGGTGATTCGGGCAAGCGTCCTTGGTGCAGTAGACGCAGATCTCGGTGGACGGCTCGCCGCAGATGCTACAGGAAAAGACTTGCGCCGGGGTTTCGTTCACTGTTGTCCCGCCTTCCTTGCGGGCGCGGCGGCCTGCGGCTGGCGGAGTATGTTCGCCCGGCAGCGCTGCGCCTCCTGGTTGACTACCTGGAACTCCTGCTCCTTGGTCTGAGCCAGTTCGAGCAGGTAAACACGCAATCTTTCCCGGTTCCCCGAATTCTCCGCCATGACTCCCTGGATGAGATCGGCGACAGCCGGGTTCTGATACTTGCGGACCCCTCCAGCGAGCGAATCGAGCAAGGACTCGAAGGAGCCTAGCCGCAGAAACGCATCCAGCGCGAAAGTGAGCCGCTCCGGCTCCCTGGCGAGGTTGTCGGCCGAGGTCTTCATGTATTCAAGGCTCGTCCTGGTGGAATTCCACTGCGCAATGTAACCCTCGGGCGCACCTTTGGCGACCCATTCTTTCGGGTTCACCTGATCCAGGAGTGGTTTCAGCCGCTGGCACTGCGCGGTCACGGCCGCGATCGTCTTGCGGATCTCCCACTCCGGAACAAAGCCCCCTTGCTGGGCGGCTGACGGCAGAGCTACGGCGAACATAGCCGGCAGGAGGAGAAACGGCAGACGGGTGAATCTGATTGTAGGCATAGAACGGTGCATCTAACCGCTAGTTTCGCACGCTCAGTCCTGAGGTGGCGGAGGAGGGTCCGCGGGAGGTGGAGGAGGAGGCGTTCCCGTATCGACATCACCGGGTAGCGGCGCGCTTCCACCAGGGGTTCCGGTGCCCGGAATTCCCCCACCCGTGCGAGGCGTACGGTAAACCAGAGTATAGAGCGCGTCCCTCAACGAGCGGAAGGCGTACTTGATGGCGGAACCCTTGTCGATAAGCTTGGTCGTCAGCGGTTCGTTCTTGTACACCCGGAGATACTCGCCGGCATTCACCAGCCTGGGGTCCCCTCGCGGCAGAAGGCGATGCTGCACCGCGACCTGGCCCTCTTCCACCAATACCAACGTAGTATCGTCCTCGTCTTCGAGCGAAACATGGAAAGTGGTGCCGCGGACGCTGATGACGGCAGTGGGCGTATGCACGCGGTTGTGGTTCGGTAGCCCGCCGGGCTTCTGGATGTGCACCTTGATGCGGCCAAGCCACAAATCGATGAGGTCCTTCCAGTTGCCAGGGGTGCTGCGGAAAGTCACGCGGGAGTTGGGGTACACCTCGAAGGTGCTGCCGTCGGAAACCTCAAGGACCGCAAAGCCGTCCGCACCACTGATGATCATCTGTTGCGGCTGCACCCAGGTACCCACGTTCAGAGCCCAGGGCACGGAGTCGCGCAGCGCGGACACCTGCCCGGTGACGACCACAACCCTGGCCGCTCCCGGGGTGCCTGCCCAGGGGACTTCAGCGGCGCACACGCCTGCCATTGCCGCCACCAGCAGCACTCCGAGCACCGAACTGAGACACAACCGTCTCATCATGCACTTCCAACATCTGGGGACACTTCGTGCCCCCTCAGCCGAAACTTAGTCTACCACCAAAAGTGCACAGCAAGTAGATGCCCGTAACAGAAGAATTGGCAACTACGTCTGAAATCAACAGGTCTTCAGGGAAATTGCCGATAGAAGAGGGTAAAATAGACACAGCGGATGGCCGCGCCTGACACAAACCGGATCCTCAAGACCGTCTGCGCCATGATTGTGGGGACGAGTCTCGCCCTGGCGCAACTGGCGCCGGCTGAACCGGGGGAATATCGGGCAGATTGGCGGCGGATCGGCAATTCCGCAGTGGAACTGAATTTGGCCGCCCCTGCCACGGGATCTGTCGAGAGGGTGTGGTACTCCGCGGACGGCTTGAGGCTCTATGCCCGCGTTGGATCAGGCCAGGTCTACGAATCGGCGGATTTCGAGAATTGGGCCCCCAGCACGGCCGCCGAGCCGGCCGTAGACGGGAGCCAGGTACCCGCCGTCAACAAACTGCCGGAGGCTGCGGCCCATTTGCGGGTGAGCGCTTCCGGAGCCCGGCAAGTGTACGCTTTCGGTAGACAGGCCTACCGCAGCGAGGATAACGGGACAAGTTGGAACAGCCTTACTTCCTATCGCGGCGAATCCATTATCGGGCCTGAGATGAAGGACTTGGCCGTTTCGCCGAGAGATACCCAGGACGTCGTCGTCGCCAATTCACGGGGGGTGTGGAGATCGCTCGACGGCGGCTTGACCTGGACCGGCTTGAACCAGGCGTTGCCGAATCTGCCGGTGCGGCGCCTGACGGCGTTGCCCATCGGGCTGCGCGGCACCCGGGTAGTGGCCGAAGGAATGGGCGAACTCGAATGGAGACCGGGAGAGAAACTCGCCTGGCGGTTGACGGCGAAGCCCTCGGTCGAGGCCGAGACAGCGGTCCGGCTGGGATTCTCCCGGGTGATCGGCGTCGAAGTGACGGCGGTGGCTGTGGCGGGAGACTGGGCGTATGCAGGCGGCGTGGAGGGTAGCCTATGGGTTTCCACCGATCGGGGGCGCTCGTGGCGAGTTTCTCGCGCGGCGGATGGCACCCGCATCGAGGGCCTGTACGCTGATGCCGGTGAGCCCCGCCTGGCCGTTGCGGTCCGAAGCGGGTCCGCGGACACACAGCGGGCGGCGCGCGTGTTGCGCAGCGCCAACGGCGGCCTGTTCTGGGACGACCTGACCGCGAACCTTCCCGAAACAGGCGTGCATGCGGTCACGGTGCACCGGGCCTCCAGCACTGTTTACCTGGCGACGGATGCCGGCGTCTGGTTCGGCGTCGCCGATCTGACCGGCGGCAGCCGGGCTGCATCATGGTCCCAAGTTGCGGGTAACCTCCCGCGGGGTGCGGCGTACGACGTGCGGCTGGATGCGGGCGGCAATCAGTTGTTCGCCGCGTTGGACGGTTTCGGAGTTTTCGCCACCATGGCGCCACACCGGCTGCGCGAATTGCGCGTGGTGAATGCGGCGGACTTCAGCGCGCGCTCGGCGGCGCCCGGCACGCTGTTGAGCGTGTTGGGGGCACGTATCCAGTCGGCTCGCGCGGGTGGAGTGAATGCGCCGGTGCTGGCCGTCTCCGATACCGAGTCGCAGATCCAGGTCCCCTTCGAGGCCCAGGGTGCCACGCTCTCGCTCGCCATGCGGGCGGACCGGGGTCCGTTCACGGTAGGGCTGGCGATGGAAAGCGCGTCTCCGGCGATTTTCGTGGACCGGGACGGCGCTCCCATGCTGCTCGATGCCGACAGCGGAGTGCTGCTGGACGGCATGAATCCCGCGCGTTCGGGATCGAGAGTGCAGATCCTGGCCACCGGCTTGGGACGCGTCAGCCCCGATTGGCCCACCGGCGTAGCGGCGCCGCTCGATAATCCTCCGCGGGTGGTGGCCCCGGTACGTGTGTATCTGGACCGCGCTCCGATGGATGTGACGAGGGCAACGCTGGCGCCCGGCTACATCGGGTTCTATCTGATCGAAGTCCAACTGCCGGCGCTGGTGAATTCCGGCCCCGCCGAACTCTACATCGATGCCGATGGCCGTTCGAGCAACCGGGTTCCCCTGTATATCGAACCTTGAAATTGAATACTCACGGCCGCTCGATTCGCGGTACACTGCTTCTGATTCGAGGCACTAAATATATGTTCCGAAGTGTTTTACCGATCATACTGGCGGCGATGAGCGTCGTCGCATTTCAGGAAACCAAGGCTCCGGAGAAACTGGCACCCTACTATCCGACGCCGGAGACCGTGGTGGAACGGATGCTGTTGTTCGGCGAACTGAAAGCCGGCGAGAAGATGTTCGACCTGGGCAGCGGCGACGGCCGCATCGTGATCATGGCCGCGCGCAAGTTCCACGCCGACGCAACCGGCGTCGAGTTCGACAAAGACCTGGTCAGACAGAGCACGGAGAAGATTCGCAGCCTGGGCTTGCAGAAGACCGCGCGCATTATCCCGGGCGATATCATGTTGCAGGACTACAGCTCCGCGGACCTCATTACCGTGTATCTGCTGCCCGTGTCCAACGAGAAGGTGCGCCCGCTGTTGGAAAAGCAGCTCCGCAAAGGCGTTCGCATCGTGGCGCACGATTTCGAGTTCGCAGGCTGGACGCCGGAGAAGACTGAACACGTTGAGGACGACGGCGAAGGCCGCAGCCATACATTGTTCCTGTACCGCAGGTGAATCAGCCATGTTTGGAGAAAAATGGGTCAAGGAGCGGCAGCCGGCCCTATTCCGGGCCCTGCTCGCGGCGGCCTGTCTGGCGGGCCAAACGCTGTCGCATCCACAAGCTTCGTTCACGGGCACGGTCTTCGCGGCATGCTTCCTGCTATTCAGCCTGACGCTGCTGGCGCTGGCCACGCGGATCCGCCGGGAGAAGACCGACAAGCTGCTGCTGCTCATCACGGACACGGTTCTGTACCTGGGATGGGTCTCGCTGGCCGCGCCGGGGGCCGTTTGGCTGGGGGCCGCCTTCTATTGCTTTCTGCTCCTGGTGGCCATCCTCGAACTGGGCTGGCAGCACAGTGTCACTGTGGCCGGGGCGGTGACGGGCTATCACCTGATCGTGAATCCGCCTGGAACCGAATTGCTCTGGCCGAGCATCCTGGCCACGGGCCTTATGGGCCTTGTGTTCTCCTTCCACCGCGCCAAGCTTTTGGACCGGGCGCGGCGCGCAGAGGAAATGACCGCCCGGGCGCGCGAGGAGGCCGCGGGCATTCGCGACCAGGAGCGCCGTCGCGTGGCCGCCGACCTGCACGACGGTCCGCTGCAGAGTTTCATCAGCTTCCAGGTGCGGCTGGAGGTGTTGCGCAAGATGCTGGACAAGAACGTGGGGGCGGCGCGGACCGAACTGGAGAATCTCCAGGAACTCTGGCGCTCGCAGATCAGCGAGTTGCGGACGTTTTTGCGCGGCATGAGGCCCGTCGAAGTAGAGGCGGACAACCTCGACGCATCGCTGCGCCGGGCAGTGGAAATGTTCAAGAAAGACAGCGGCATCCCCGCCACATTCACCAGCGACAACCGCGAGGCCAGGGTGGGGCCGGAAGCCGCCGTCGAGGTCCTGCAGGTCGTGCGTGAAGCGCTGAACAATGCGCAGAAGCACTCCAAGGCTTCACGCGTCGCCGTCGTCGTGGAGAAACCTACCAAGGCGCTCTCCATCACGGTGCGGGACGACGGCACAGGCTTCCCGTTCGGCGGCGCGTTCAACCTGGGAGAACTCGACCGGTTGGGGATCGGCCCGGCCAGCATCAAGCAGCGCGTGCATAAGTTGAGCGGCGAACTCCTGGTCGACTCGAAACCCGGCCGCGGCGTCGAGCTGAAGATCCGCATTCCGCTATGAGACGGCCTCTTCTGATCGCCGTCCCGATCCTGATCCTGGCCACGGGCTGCGGCCGCTACGAGGATTTCACGCTGCCCGCGCCGGTGGGCGCGCCCACCGGCACCGCCTTCTCCGCCGAGGCGTTTGCCTGGCCGGTCCTGGGCCGCGGCGCCACGGGAGAGTGGGACGGCGTCGACACGCTCAACCCGGCGATTGTGATGCGCGGCGGCACCTACTACAACTTCTACTCGGGCTTCGACGGCAAGACCTGGCACACCGGGTTGGCGACGTCGGCCGATGGACTGGAGTGGACGCGCCGCGGCAAGGTTCTCTCGCCCAAACCGGAGACTTGGGAAGGGGACTACATCGCCGCCAATGGCACGGCGTTGCTCTCCGGCGGAATGTTCCTGTACTGGTACCAGGCCGGGGGAAGGAGGCCTTCCATCGGCTTCGCCACCTCCGCGGACGGCACTCACTGGACCCGGGAGCCACTACCGGTATTGCAGCCCGGCCCGCGCGGAAGCTGGGACGAACGAGGAGTCGCCGATCCTTGCGTGATCTGGAAAAAGGACGCGTTCTATATGTATTATTTGGGGCAGGACCGCGCTGGCCGGCAACGTTTGGGTGTGGCGCGATCCACCGGCGGGAAGCGTTGGGAGAAGCTCCGCTCCAATCCCGTGATGGAACTCGGCCCCGAGGGTGCGTTCGACGAAAACGGACTCGGCGAGCCTGCCGTATGGACCGAATACGGATGGTACTGGATGCTCTATACAGGCCGCGACCGCGCGGAGAATCGACGCCTGGGCCTGGCGCGTTCGCGCGACGGAGTGCACTGGCACCGGGCCTCGGACAAAGCCGTCTTCGAAGGCGGTCAGTCGTGGAATTCCAAGGTTGTCTGCGATCCGTCGGTCCTGGTGGACGGCGGCATCGTGCGCGTGTGGTTCGGCGGTGGAGACGCGGCCTCACCCGACGAACATCTTAACGGGCAAATCGGGCTGGCCATCTTGCGGCCGGTTGGTGCTAACCTGTCGAAGTGAAAGTCGGCATCACCTGTTACCCTACTTACGGAGGTAGTGGGATCGTCGCCACGGAACTAGGGCTGGAACTCGCCAACCGCGGCCACGAAGTCCACTTCATCAGTTACGCGAACCCCATCCGGCTGGATGCGGATACGCCTCGCATCTACTACCACGAGGTGGAAGTCTCCACGTATCCGCTGTTTCAATATCCGCCGTACTCCCTGGCGCTGGCCTCGCGCATGGCCGAGGTCGCCGAGAGGAAGAAGTTGGACCTGTTGCACGTCCACTACGCCATTCCCCACTCGATCTCCGCGCTGCTGGCCCAGCAGATGATGGCGTCGCGGCGGCGTCTGCCGTTCGTTACCACGCTGCACGGGACCGACATCACCCTGGTGGGCGCGGATCGGTCCTATTTCCCCATCACCAAGTTCTCGATCGAGCAGTCCGACGGCGTCACAAGCGTCAGCGAATATCTGAAGCAGCGCACCGTGGAAGTCTTCGGCGTGGAGAACGAGATTCGCGTCATCACCAATTTCGTCAACTGCGACATCTACCGCCCGGACCGCGACCGCTACCCGGCCATCCCCGGAGTGCCGGACGGGGCGAAGGTGCTTATCCACTTGTCGAATTTCCGGCCCGTGAAGCGCGTTGCCGACTGCGTGCGCGTTCTCGAAAGAGTACGCCGCGAAGTGGACGCGCATCTTGTGCTGGTGGGCGACGGTCCCGAACGCGGCCCGGTGGAAAGGATTGTGCAGGATCTGAATCTTGTGCCGAATGTGACTTTCCTGGGCAAGCAGAACCATGTGGAACGCATCATCCCGCGCGCGGACGTGCTGCTTCTTCCCAGCGAACTTGAAAGTTTCGGGCTGGCGGCCCTGGAAGCGATGGCTTGCGGCGTTCCCCCGGTGGCGACCCGCGTCGGCGGTGTCGCCGAGCTGATCACACACGGAGAAGATGGGTACCTGGAGGCCGTGGGCGACGTGGATGCCCAGGCGGCCAGGGTGAGCGAACTTCTGAGCAACGGGCCGCTTCACCAGCGGATGCGCGACGCCGCGCGTCTCACCGCGCTCACGCGCTTCTGTAGCGGCATGGTGATCCCGGAGTACATTCGCTATTACGAGGAAGTCTGCTCGCGTTGATGCGGAGGGTCGCGGCACATGACAAGCCGGCTGGTCGATGAGTTGGATCATATCAAGGCCCGCTTCGAGGCGGGCGACGCAGCGCGGAAACTCAGCCTGTTGCGGCGCCTGTCCACAGCAGGGATCACGGACGCGGCCACGCTCATACGTTTCCACGAGATGCTGCTGTTCCTGCTGGCTTATCCGCAGAACGCCGCGCTGGCAAAGACTGTCGCGCACGCACTTGATTCTGTGGCGCAGCGCGTCGCCCGCTTGCGAAGCCGCTGCGCGGACCTGACGGCGTGCGAGGAGCCGGAAGTCTCCGGCATCACCGGGACCGGCCTTTCGGCGCTGTTCAGCTATCCGGTGGCGCGATACCTGTCGCAAGCTCACCCGTCGGAAGTGGTTATCGACTGGGAAGGCTATACGGGACAGGCACGCCTTGGCTCCACGTTGCCCCGCTTCATTCCCCTGCTGGCCGACGACGCCATGGTGGAGGCCCATCCGCCGTATCCGGAGTGGCTGGACGCAGCTACGGGCTCCCGGAATCGTACACTGCGCTGGCTGATCGACAACCTTGAGCGGCTGCCCCTGACCGGCGATCAGAAGGCGGAGCTGTACGATTCGCTCGAACTCTACCTGCGATGGGATCTCGACGGGTCGCCCGCGGCGCGCACTGTGACACGGCTGGCCGCGCGGAAGTTGTTTTACCATCGCGGACCTCTCATCCGCCGCTCGCAAGTTTCGCTCGAAAACGAGGTCCACGGACCCCAGATCCTGATACGCCGCGTACCTGTGCGGGAAGCATCCAGGCTTCTCGCTCTGGCGCGCGACACCTCCGCAGTGCGCTACCGCGAGTTGCACGGGTTCACGCACGGCGATCCCGAGCACATGGTGGAGGCGGACCTGGGCCGGGGCGTTCGTGTCTACGTGTGCGGCGTCGGGCCGTCTCACCGGCTGCCCTTGCGCGCCTATCACGCCGGCATGTTTTTCAAGAACGGCGTACCCTCGGGTTACGTGGAAGGCATTTCGTTCGCCGAAAAGATGGAGATCGGCTTCAACCTCTACTACACGTTCCGCGAAGGCGAGACAGCGTGGATCTACGCGAAGATGCTCACGCTGTTTCATCAGTTGCTCGGGATTCAGTGCTTCTCAGTCGACCCCTACCAGATCGGACAGGACAACGAAGAGGGCATCGAGAGCGGCGCGTTCTGGTTCTATCGCAAGCTCGGCTTCCGTCCAGTGGCCGCCGACGTCCTGCACCTGACGGAAGCCGAGGAGAACAAGGCCGCCGCGCAACCCGGCTACCGCACGCCGGCCCGCGTCCTGCGCAAGCTGGCCCGGGCTCACATGGTGTGGGAAGCGCCGGGTGCCGAGCCAGGCGCTTGGGACCGCTTTGAAGTGCGGAGGCTCGGAATGGCCGTGGCGCGCCGCACACGCTCTCACTATGGTGCGAATGCCGTCACGGCTCGCAGCGTTGCGGTGCGCCGCGTGGCGAAAGCGCTGGGCGTTTCGGAAGCCAAGGTGGCGAATGTGCCGGATCTCGCGCTGATGCTCGACTTGATCCCGGATCTGGAGCGCTGGAGCGGACGCGACAAGAAGCTGAGCGTCGAATGGCTGCGTGCGAAGACCGCAGCCGATGAGTCCGGCTACCTGCGGCTGCTCGCGCACCACGAGCGGCTGCGGCGCGAGCTGATACGTTTGGGTTCCCAGGAGGAATGAGTTTGTTGCAGGCTGGCTGGAGCAAAATCGTAATCACGCCGGAGATCGGCGCCACCCTCACGGGTTTTTCGGCACGCGAGGGCGTTTCCACGGGGGTGCACGACGATCTGTATGTGCGCTCATTGGCGATCGAGTCGGACGGGCGCGCCGCGGCGCTGGTGAGCGTTGAAGTCCTGGCGCTCGAAGGGGATTTCGTCGGCGTGGTGAAACAAGCGATCGAGCGGCGCACTGGGATTCCAGCGGCAAACACACTCATCGCTTGCACGCACGCCCACGCCGGCCCCGTCACCGTCAAGTCCTTCTTCAACCCCAATGAAAAGGTGGACGAAGCGTACATGGCGCGCCTCGCCGCGGCCATCGAGCAAAGCGCGGCCGAGGCGTGGGAGCGGCGTGCGCCGGCCACTGTGGGCTGGGGCGCGGCGCGCGTCACCGGGGTCGGCGTGAACCGGCGCGATCCTGAACACGGCTATGTGGATCAGGACGCCGGCATCCTGAAAGTTTGCGATGCGGAAGGCGTCGTGCGGGCCGTGCTCGTCCACTACGCCTGCCACCCGACCGTGCTTGGCCCAAACAACCTGCTGGTCACGGGCGACTTCCCGGCGGCGGCGCTCGGCGAGGTGGAACGCGCGATCGGCGGTTTTGCCATGTTTTTCAACGGCGCGCAAGGCGACATAAGCATGGGCCACTCCTCGGACCTCAGCGCCATTGGAGTCATCGCCCCTGGCCGTACGTTTGAGCACGCCGCCGAATTGGGCGAGCGGCTTGCGGGCGCGGTGCTCGCCGAATTGCCGCGCATCCCCACGGCCGCCGTCACGCTGGAGGCCGCGTCCGTCCTGGCGGAGGTGCCGCTCAAGAGCTACCCTCCCGCGGAGGAACTCGCGCGCGAGTCGCGGATCGCACAGGAGCACCTGGCATCACTGGCGGGCCGCGGCATTGAAGATCCCGAACTGCGCCAGGCAAAGACAGAGGCGCTCTACACTTCAATCAATCAGTACTTGGCGGGATTCAACAGCGAGTACCCCGCCGGATTCCTGCCTCTGGAATTACAGGGTCTGCGCATCGGGGAAATGGTGCTGATCGGGTTGCCTGCGGAGGCGTTCGCCGAAGTCGGCCGGAGCATAAAGAGCGCGTGCGGAAGTAAGATCTTGATTGTTGGCCTGGCGAACGGATATTTCGGATATGTGCCCTGCCGCCAGGCGTATCTTGAGGGCGGCTATGAGATTGCGTCCTCACGTTTCGCCCCGGAGGCCGAGGACGCTTTAGCCGCCGCCGCGGCGAAACTCGCGATGGAGATGTCCGAAGAGAGGAAGCCCCAGCATGGAGCTTGAACAGCTACAAAAGCAGTACAAGCAAGACCTATTTGACGACTGCATTCCGTTTCTTGACAAGTATGTGGTGGACCGGGTGTACGGCGGCTTCCTGTGCAACACGGATCGCGATGGTAGCCACCTGAGCGAGCGTAAAGAGACCTGGTTCGAAGGGCGTGGTATCTGGGTGTACTCGTTCCTCTATCGCAACTTCGGAGGCAGCAAGGAGCATCTCGAACTGGCGCGGAAGACCATGGAGTTCATCCTGGGCGCCAGGCCGGAAGGGGCTGACACGTTGTGGCCCGACCGGCTGACGCGCGAGGGCAAGCCGCTCTCTCCGCCTTCGGAGTCGATCTATGGAGATATGTTCATCGCCGAAGGCCTGGCTGAATTCGCGTGGGCGTCCGGCGACATGCGCCCGTGGGAAGAGGCTAAGCGCCTGATCCAGAAGTGCCTGCGCGTCTACGACCGGCCCGGCTACGCGCCCGATGTCGTGGCCAGCTACCGCTGTCCCAAGCCGGTGCGTTTCCCCGGCGCGCGGTCGCAGGGCGTGGCGATGGTCCTCATCCGCGTCATCAAGCAGATGCTGGAACACCGCGCCGACCCGGAACTGCAGCGCGTGGTCGACGATGCCGTCGACGCCGTGCTGAGCCGCTTCTATAATCCCGATTACGGCCTCAACAACGAACTTCTCAACCACGACTTCACGCGGCCCACAGGCGACCTGGCGCGCTTCATCTACACGGGCCATGCAATCGAAACCCTGTGGATGCTGGCCGACGAAGCCGTGCGCCGCGGGGATCGCCAGATGCTCGAAACGGCCGCCGCGCGTTTCCGCCGCCACGTCGAGGTTGCCTGGGACGATGTCTACGGCGGCGTGTTCCGCGGTTCGAGCGACATCGAACAAAACCAATGGGTGCTCGACAAAGTGCTCTGGGAACAGGAAGAGGTGCTCATCGGCGCGCTGCTGTTCTGGGAACACCTGAGAGCGCCTTGGGCGCGGGACATTTTCGAGAAAACCTACGACTATGTGCAGGAGCACTACCCGCTGCGCAAGTACGGCTTCGGCTACTGGATCACTTCGGCCGACCGCAAAGTCACTTTTGAAAAGCACTTTGACCGGATCGAGAACTATCACCATCCGCGTCATCTGATGCTCAACCTGCTCGCCATCAAACGATTGATCGCCAAGGGCGAGAAGAGCTTGTGATTAAAGACTTCAAGGAGCGAATTGCATGAAATTCGGCGTCAACACTTTCATCTGGACACCCACCTTTGACAAATCCAACGTGCCGCTGCTCGCCGCCATCAAGGAACACGGCTTCGACGGCGTCGAAGTGCCCTGCTTCCGGGCGCAGGACTTTCCCGCGGCCGACATTCGCAAAGGCGTGGAAGCGAACGGCCTGGAGTGCACGGTCTGCTCCGTGCTTCCGCAAGGGCTCAGCCTGGTAAGCGAAGACGCGGCCGTGCGCGCGAAGACCGTCACCCACTTGCGTGACTGCATCGCGGCCGTGGCCGAGGCCGGCGCGCGGGTGATTGCCGGCCCGCTTTACTCGCCCGTCGGTTTCATGACCGGCCGCAGGCGGACGGCGGACCAGTGGAAATGGGCCGTGGAAGGCTACCAGGCCGTCACCGGAGCTTTGGAACAATCGAACGTGACGCTGGCTATCGAGCCGCTCAACCGCTTCGAAACGTATTTCCTCAACATTGCCGAAGACGGCGCGCGGCTGGCCGCTGAGGTGAACCATCCGAATTTCGGCATTCTCTTCGACACCTTCCATGCCAACGTCGAGGAGAAGAGCATTCCGGCCGCTCTTCGCACAGTGGGACCTTGCTTGAAGCACGTGCACAGTTGCGAAAACGACCGCGGGATCCCCGGCACCGGGCACGTCGATTGGATGGGCGTGTTCCAGGCGCTGCGGGACGTGCACTACGACGGTTGGGTGACGATCGAGAGCTTTGGCTTCGCGCTGGGTGAGCTTTCCGCCGCCGCTTCCATCTGGCGCGACATTGCTCCGTCGCCCGAGGCCATCGCCTTCGAAGGCGTGAAGTTTCTGAAGAAGCACCTGGCATAGAAAGCGGGAGGATACATGCGTAAATCAATTCTCGTTCTGCTGCTGGCGGCCGTGGCAGCCATGGCTGCCGCACCCGCCAAGATCGTGCTGGTCGCCGGCAAGCCCAGTCACGGCCCCGGTGCCCATGAGCACAACGCCGGCGTCACGCTGCTGGCGAATTTCCTGAACCAGAACAAGGGCGTGCAGGCCGTGGCTGTGCGCAACGGATGGCCTGAGGACGTTTCGGTGTTCGACGGCGCGAAGAGCATCGTGCTGTACATGGACGGCGGTACGCGTCATCCGTTGCTCGAAGGCGATCGGATGGCGTTCATCGGCAAACTCGCCGGCAAGGGTGTGGGCCTCGTGTTCCTCCATTACACGGTGGAGGTGCCCAAAGAATATTCGGGCCCCCTCTTCCTCAAGTGGATCGGCGGCTACTACGAACGGCCGTACTCGGTGAATCCTATGAACGAGGCCGACCTTGTGCAGGCATCCCCGAAGCATCCCATCTCGCGGGGCTGGAAAAGCTTCCACCTCAAGGACGAATGGTACTACCGCATCCGCTTCGACCCGGCGGACAAGCGTCTCACGCCGATCCTCACCACCATGCTTCCGAAGGACGCGCCGAACAAAGAGACGGTGGCCTGGGCGGTGGAACGCACCGACGGCGGGCGCGGCTTCGGGTTTACCGGCGGTCACTTTCACACCAACTGGGGAGTGCTGGAGTTCCGGCGCCTGATTACGAATGCGATCCTGTGGTCCGCCAAGGTCGATGT
>JAJFUV010000139.1 GCA_021372245.1 Terriglobales bacterium | reverse complement strand
CCGCTGGGCCGGGGGGGCATCAGACCGCCGTCATACCAATAGAGCGTAACCGGCGGCATATTGGCGCGCGCCGGAAACTCGAATCGGATGATGCTTTTGGTTGGGAAGGTCTGCGAATTCCTCTTCTCCTGCTTCACACACTCGACGCTTGTGGGTGCGCCCAGACGCAGCGCCCAATTGACCGGGTCCAGGATGTGGCAGGCCATGTCCCCCAGCGCGCCGCAGCCGAAATCGAACCAGCCGCGCCATTTGAACGGCGCATAGCCTTTGTTGTACGCGCGCTGTGGGGCAGGCCCCAGCCACACGTCCCAATCGAGCGTCGATGGAACCGGCTCTTCCGGAAGCGGCGCGTCAATGCCTTGCGGCCAGATGGGCCGGTCGGTCCAGGCGTGCACTTCTCGCACAGCGCCGATCTCGCCGGCCCAGATCATTTCACAGAGCCGCCGGGCACCCTCGTTTGAGTGGCCCTGGTTGCCCATCTGTGTGGCGACCCCGTGCTTCCGGGCCAGTTCGGTGAGCATACGCGCTTCCCAAATGGTGCGCGTCATCGGCTTCTGCACGTAAACGTGCAAACCGCGCTCGATGGCCCACGCCGCCGCGATGCCGTGGACGTGGTCGGGTGTAGATACTATCACCGCGTCGATGCCCTTCTCCTTGTCGAGCATCTGGCGAAAATCCTTGTAGCGGATGGCCTTCGGGTACCGCTCGAAGGTCCGGGCGGCGCGGACCTCGTCCGCATCGCACAGCGCCACGATGTTCTCGGTGAGAGCGCAGGCATTGACATCGCCGTAGCCCTTGCCGCCGACGCCGATGCCGGCGATGTTCAACTTCTCGTTGGGCGACTTGTAGCCGGCGCGTTTCAGCGATGCGGGGCGTGCGGGAAGCGGATTCGAGGCGGCGAGCGCCGCGCCTCCCAGGAAGAAGTACCGGCGCGAAAAACGATGGTCCATGGCTTAAGAAATGCTCGCGATCAGCCGGTAGACCGGCTTCAATGTCGGATAGAGCTGACGGTACACTTCGTGGCCGCGCGTGTAAAGCTGCGATTCGTGCGGCTGCGGCGTTACCGCGTCCACTTCCTTGATCACCGCGTGGCAGACTTCCGGCACTGTTGCGAAAGCGCCCGTGCCGACCGTAGCCAGCAGCGCCGCACCGTAGGCCGAGCCTTCCTGCGTTTCAAGCGTAACCACCTTCTTGTCGAGGATATCGGCAAGCAGGCGACGCCAGAACGGGCTGCGCGCACCGCCGCCGGAAACACGCACCGAACCGGCTTCCACGCCCAGGCTCTCGATCACGTCCAGGCAATCTTTCTGGCTGTAAGAGACGCCTTCGAGTAGGGCGCGAAGCAGGTCGGCCCGGGTGTGCTTGGCGGTAACGCCGATCCATCCGCCGCGCGCCGTGGCATCCAGGTACGGAGTCCGCTCACCCATCAGGTAGGGGAGCCAGAACAAGCCCTGCGCGCCGACCGGAGCCTTGGCGGCCTCGGCCGTGAGCGTGTCGTAGTCGGTGCCGGGCGCCAGTTGGTTGCGGAACCATTGCAGGCTCAGCCCCGCGCCCTGCGTCACGCCCATGACGTGCCAGGCGCCCTTCACGGCATGGCAGAAGGTGTGCACACGGCCCTGCGGATCGTAGTTGGCCCGGTCCATGTGCGCGAACACGACGCCCGAAGTGCCCAACGTGCACGAAACGATGCCCGGATCGACGATGCCATTACCTACCGCGCTTGCCGCCTGATCGCCGCCGCCGCCCACCACCGGGGTGCCCGCTTCGAGGCCGGTCAGTTCGGCCGCCTGAGCGGTCACTTCGCCCGTGATCTCACTCGACTCATACACCTTCGGCAGGATGGCGTCGTCGATGCCCAACCGGCTCGTCATCTTGTTGGACCAGCGGCGCAGCACGACGTCGAACAGGGCCGTACCGCTTGCGTCCGACACGTCGCTGGCATATTCCCCGGTGAGCAGGAAACGGACGTAGTCCTTCGGCAGCAACATCTTGCGCAACCGCGCGTAATGCTTCGGCTCGTTGTCTCGTACCCACAGCAACTTCGGCAGCGTGAACCCAGTGAGCACCGGGTTCGCAATGAAAGCCAGCACGTTGGCCTTGCCGACGACGCTGTTGATGTGGTCCACCTGGGGCTGGCTGCGCTGGTCGCACCAGATGAGCGCGGGCCGGATGACGGCGTTGTTCTCGTCGAGCATGACCAGGCCGTGCATCTGCCCCGACAGGCCGATGCCCTTCACCTGCTTGCCGGTCGCTTTGGCTTGCTTGAGAACGCCCTGGATGGCGGCCTTCGCCGCATCCCACCAGTTCTCCGGACGCTGCTCGGCCCAGAGCGGACGTTCCATCCGCATGTCCTCGTGCGGCGCCGTGAACCCGGCCTTGACGGCCCCCTTCTCATCCACCAGTAGGGCGCGGGTTCCGCCCGTGCCGACATCGATGCCCATCCAATACATAGCCAGATGACCTCACTCGATAAATGGTAAATAAGCGGCGCCGTACAGACCCGCCTCATTGCCCAGCACTGCTTTTTCGATGCGCGTCTTCGCGTTACGGTATGTGAAAGAGCGGCGCTCGACTTCTTCCAGAAGCGCGGGCATGAAGAACTCCCAGGCCGGCAGCATACCGCCGCTCATCAGGTACAGCGGGAAATTGAAAATGTTCACCAGGTTCCCGATGGCCACTCCCAGCGCCCGGCCCATACGCTCGAAGACCATCTTGGCCTTCACGTCGCCGGCCTGCGCCAACTGGCAGACGAACTCGGAGGTCACTTCGTCGCGGTCCTCACCCAAGTGAAGCAGCTTGGCCATAGCCACGACAGCCGTGGCGGAAGCGTGTTTTTCGAGGCAGCCCACGTTTCCGCAGCCACAGGGATTGCCCACCGGGTCCACCGTCATGTGCCCGATCTCGCCGGCCATGCCTACATGGCCGTGTAGAACGCGGCCGCCGCAGATAATGCCGCCGCCGATGCCCGTGCCAAGGGTGAGAAGGACCAAGTCCTCCACGTCCCGCCCCGCGCCCATCCATTTTTCGCCCATGGCCGCGGCATTAGCGTCGTTTTCCAGGATGACCTTGGTTCCTAACCGGCGGCTGATGTCGTCGCGGATGGGGTAATCCTCCAGGGCGGCCAGGTTGTTCGAACCGACGATAACGCCCGGCTCCATCAGGATGAAACCGGGCACCGCGACGCCGATCCCGGCCAGCGGACCGCTGCCGTACTTGTCGCGCAGCTTGCCGATGGCGCCCACGATGCTCGACACCACGGCCTCTCGGCCTTCGGGCATGTTGGTCGGAGCGGAAATCTTCTCCAGGATGTTTCCGGAACGGTCAATCACGGCGGCCCTCAGATTCGTACCGCCCAAGTCAACGCCAATGGAATACTCAACCATGAGATTCGGATGATAGCACGCAGTGGGGCAGGCGGTTTCGCCTGCCCGATTCTAACGTCCCGTCAGCTCAAAGACATAGTGTCCCGAGCCGGCTTCGATGGTCACCGTCCGCTCGGCTTCTTTCACACCGGTGAGGCCAGCCGCGCCAGCCAGGAACTTGCCGCCCTGGAAGACGGGCTTTCCGCCCTCGCTGACTTCCACGTCCCGGAAGTTGAACTTCGGCAGCACGATATCGGCGTCCGAGCCGACCGGGATAGTCACCTCGTAGCGGATCGCCTCCGGGGTCCGGCTCCAGGAACTGACCACAATGCCCCGCTGCGTCTCAATGGTCCCCGTGGTCCAGTTGAGATCGCGGACCATCTGGGGGGCGAAGTGGATTCGTTCATACCCACCGGCCTTCGCATCGGCATTAATGCCCGCCAGGGCCTGGTACATCCAGGTGCCCACGCTGCCGAACATCGGATGGTTGTGCGAGTTCATGGACGGGCCGGTTTTGTTCTGCCACAGCTCCCACAGGGTGGTGGCGCCGTTCTCGATCATGTAGCCCCAGCTCGGGTAGGTGGTCTGCGTGGCCAGTTCGTAGGCAAGGTCGGAGCCGCCGATTTGCGTGAGCACCGGCAGCAGGTACTTGGTGCCGACGATGCCGGTGGTCAGGTGCGTGTCCTTATAGTAGGTGATGTCGTTCCGCAAATAGCCGCCCACGGCTCCGCGCACGTCCTTCGGGGCCATATCCAGGAACAGAGCCAGTGCCTGTGCGGTCTGCGTGCCTTCGCCGTAGTACTTACGCTCGGCATCATAGAAGCGGCGATGGAAACCATCGCGGATCTGGGCCTGCAAGGCGCGGTAGGCCTGGGCGTCTGCAGTCTTGCCGAGGATCTCGGCGGCGCGGGCCACGATCTCCGCGCTGTAGTAGTAATAGAAGGTCGAAACCAGGTAGCCGTCGGTCTTCACGATGGGCACCCAGTCGCCGTACTTCACGAACTCGACCACGCCGTCCTTACTGCGGGTCTTCAGGAAATCGGCCCACGCCTTGATGCCGTCGTAGTGCTGTTCGAGGATGCGGCGGTCGCCGTAGTGCTCCCACATGTACCAGGTGAACAGCGGGTAGGCGCTGCCCCAGGCCGGATCGGCGGGGTAGCGGCCCCAGGAAGTCGAGGGCACCGTGTCGGGCACGCTGCCGTCTTCCTTCTGTGTGTCGCGGATGTTGCGCAGGAAGTTGGCATAGAACGCCGCCATGTCGAAGTTGAGCATGGCAGTCTCGCCGTACAGGTGCGCGTCCGCCATCCAGCCCATGCGCTCATCGCGCTGGTTGCAGTCGGTCGGCACGCTGTGCAGGTTCGACGTGACGCCCCAGGTGATGATGCGCTGCAACTGGTTCAGGATGGGCTTGGAGAAGGCAAGGCCACCCATAGGCTTCACGGCGCTGTGCACCACGCGTCCGCGTATTGTGTCCATGCGCGGCACGCCGGGGAAGCCTGTGACTTCGACGTAGCGGAAGCCGTGGTAGGTGAAGCGCGGCTCGTAGATTTCTTCCTCGCCGTCCCCACGAAGGATGTAGACGTCGGCGGCACGCGCCTTGCGCAGGTTCTCGACGTTCAGGGTTCCGTCATCGTAGATCAGCTCAGAGAAGCGCAGCTTCACCGGCGTCCCGCGCGGGCCCTTCACGCGAAGCTGGACCCAGCCGCTGTAGTTCTGCCCCATGTCGTAGACGTACATGCCCGGCTTCGGGCTGGTCATCTTGAGCGGCGTCATGGCGTCCACCACTTTGATGGGGGGCATCATTTCGGCCGAGAGCACGCCCTTTGGCCCGTCCACCGAGGCAGCCGGCTTCCATGCCGCGTCGTTGAAACCTCCGCGATCCCAACCCGGCATCTCCTTGCGCGCGTCGTAGACTTCACCGTGGTAGACGCTGTCCTCGAGAATGGGACCTTGCGTGGCTTTCCATGATGTGTCGCTTGCAATGCCGATCTTCTGGCCGCCTGCGAGTTCGATGTTCACCTGCAGCTTCAGCGCGCGATTGTGATACCAGCCTTCGCCAAGCATCACGCCGATGGCGTTCGCGCCTGCCGACAAGTACTTAGTGATGTCGTAGGTCGCATAGAGTACGCGCTTGTCGTAGGTAGTCCAGGCGGGGTCGAGCACGCGATCACCGATCTTGTGCCCGTTGACGTGTAGCTCGGCATAGCCGACGCCGGCGACGTAGGCCCGCGCGCGAACCGGCTTCGCGTTCAGCGTGAACTCCTTGCGCAGCGTGTTGCCGCCGCCGATCCAGGCTCCCGTCCACTCGGCTGGCTTCAACAGCCCCATCTCGAACCGCGCCGTCGTGCTGTAGTCGCTCGCGCGGTTCTGCTTGTCCCAATAGCGGACTTTCCAGTAGTAGGTCCTTCCGCTTTCGAGCGCCTTGCCGGCGTACGCCACATGGACACTCCGGCTGGATGCGATGCGGCCGCTGTCCCACTGATCGCCGGCCGAAGCCGCGGGTGCGGTCGAAACCAGGATCTGGTAGGCGGTTTGGGCCTGCCCTCGCTCGGTGTGGTTCAGCACCCAGGAGAATCGCGGCTCGGCGACGTCGATGCCGACAGGATCGGCCAGATATTCGACGCGAAGCCCGGTGGGAGCAAGCGCCGGACCCGCGGGCTGGGCCGCGAGTGGCATCAGGAGAGTCAGAAAAAGGAACAACGGAATCAGGCGGAGACGAATCGCAGGCATGGCTACCCTCTCAATTTCGATTTGCGGCGGAAATACCCGCCAACGATTCAGGATAGCCGAATCAGATGGACTTGGCGGCGAGAACTGAGCCCGCAATGAGCGCAACCAGGTTCCACGCCACCAGGATAGCGAACAGGAAGTTGACGCGAGCGAGCAGACGCTGCTTGCCAAGGCGCCAGCAATAGAGGCCCAGGAGCACCGCCAGCACCTTCACACCCAACAGCCCTCCCCACGGCGTGGGCGCGGCATTCAACGCCCAGCGCACCAGGGGATTCCCCTCGTGAATCCCGTTGAGCAGGAATGCAATCGTCGTTAGCAGGTCGAGCAACTGCAGGTAGACGAACTGAACTAGATAGTTCACAATCTCTCCGTCGACAACCATTATCCGGGCCGCCTTCGGTTCAGGTAAACAGTACGAGCGGTGCATTCCGAACGGTTTCGTACCAGTACCCACATGGGCTTAGACTCGGGCCACCGCTTCCCCTCAGGTGGGTAGCCCTAGGCCCTGTTGCTCCACTCAGGGCCTCTCCATGCTTCGAGAGATGATTCTCGGCCGGAAAACGCTTCGGATATTGTGGTCGTCGCTGGATGACCGGATCGTTCTTCGTCCTAAGCCAGATCGAAAGTCTCTCCGCGCGTGGGCATCACCACATCCAGCGCGTATTCATCCTTGATCGCCTTGGCCAAGGCGGCGGACTGTGACGGCTCGCCGTGGACCAGGAAGACTTTCTTGACCGTCTTGACCACGGGCTTGAGCCAGGCGAGCAATTCGCGCTGATCGGCGTGCGCGCTGAGTTCGTTGATCTTGACCACTTCGGCGCGGACACGCATCGGCTCGCCGAAGATCGAGACTTCCTGCCACTTGTCGACCAGCTTGCGGCCCAGTGTATTCTCGGCCTGGAAGCCGGTGATCAGGATCGTATTGCGCGGATCCTCGATGTTATTGCGCAGGTGGTGCAGGATGCGCCCGGCTTCACACATTCCCGAGGCAGAAATGATCATCATAGGCCCGCGCAGATCGTTCAGCGCCTTGGACTCGCTTACCTCCCGGATGTAACGCAGCCGGCTGAAGCCGAACGGATCTTCGCCGTTGAGCAGGAAATCCCGCGTCTCAGTATCCCACTCTTCCTTGTGCTTGCGGAAAATCTCCGTCACGTCGACCGTGAGCGGGCTGTCGACGAAAATCGGAATGTTCGGAATCTTCTTTCCGTTCATGAGTTCGTGCAGCAGCAGGACGAGCTGCTGCGCGCGTCCCACGGCGAACGCCGGCACGATGATGCGGCCACCGCGCGCGCAGGTACGGCTGACGACCTCGGCAAGTTTGGCCGAAACCGTCTCAACATCCTTGTGCAAACGGTCGCCGTACGTGCTCTCCATGATCACATAATCCGCGGGAGGCACTTCGTCCGGGTCTTTGATGATGGGCAGGTTGCGGCGGCCGACGTCGCCCGAGAACATCAACTTCACCTTGCGGCCATTCTCGTGATAGTGCATCAACACGCAGGAAGAGCCGAGGATGTGGCCGGCGTCGTACGTCTCGAAACTCAGCGTGGGGGTGAGATGCGTGGGCGTGTAGAGAGGGACCGGATGGAACAGCGGAATCGTGTTCTCGGCATCCTGGATTGTGTAAAGCGGTGCGACCGGTTCCGCTTCCACGGGAATCCTGATCGAGCGCCGGCGCGCGCTGCGCTTAGCGATGAATGCGGCGTCCTTTTCCTGGATGTAGGCCGAATCTCGCAGCATGGCCCCGCAAAGGTCTACCGTCGAGGGCGTCGTGTAAATGGGACCGCCAAACCCGTTCTTGACCAGCGTCGGCAGGTTGCCGCTGTGGTCGAGGTGGGCGTGCGAGAGCACCACGCCGTCGATGGTATTGGCCGGAAACGGGAAACTGCTGTTGCGGTCACGAGCTTCCTTGCGGCGGCCCTGGTAGAGCCCGCAATCGAGCAAGAAGCGGTGGTCGTTCACCCGGACTTCATGCATGCTTCCCGTGACATTGCCAACAGCACCCCAAAAGGTAAGTTTCATGACATTCTCAGGATACCCTTTGTAGGGGCGGGATATATCCCTCCCCTACGGTACGAATTGGAATGCGTACAACCGCGCCGCGCGCATGCGGATGTGCAGGCGCACGGGTTTGCCGGCGAGCGGGGCAACGCCGGTATTCCCTTTCCAGCTCACCGGCATGCGGACGTTGTTGCCGTTCAGTTCGTCGGCCTGCGCCAGGCCGTAACCGGGGATGGGCTTACCTGCGGCGTCTAGCAGTTCGACGCGCGCCACTCCACCTGCGCCGGTGTCGAGATTCAGTTCCAGCCGCGAACCCCCGAAGACCAGCGGCGGCGTGATGAGCCATCCGCCCTCGTAAGCGGCTTCGGCGCTCATGAATCCGTCCAGGCGCAGGATGGCACGCGAGATGGCTGACGTCTGCCGCTTGGCCGCCGGATCGATACCGCCGCTGTGGTCCTTGTTGGTTCCCAGATAGTAGATCCACAGTTCGTCGCCTATGCGAACGGGATTCGGCAACGGCCACACCCACTTGGAATCGAACGATCCCGGGTGCCCCACGCCCAGGAACGGGCGGCGGCCCGGTGCACGCTGGAAGTGGCGGCCGTCGCGGCTCACGCTGAGCTGCACGTCGCCCGTGCTCGGCCAGGAGTTCTTGCCCTCGGCGCGCCAGTGGTGGAAGATCGGCGTGAGCGCAATGTAGACGCCGTCCGCTTCCGCGTACCGGAACACACCGGGGCCGTACATATCCAGCGGCGCGGCAGGCGCCAGCACCTGATCGCCGCCCGGCTCGGGCGGAAGCACGTTCTCGCCTTGCACGCGCGCCTTGTCAAGCTCGATGCTCGCGCGCGGCGCGGCCGTAAAGTCGCGCTCGTCCGGTTCGAGCGCCAGCATGGTCGAATCCCAGTGCAGCATGTCATCGGACTCGTTATAACTGGCCATCCGCAATCCGTAACCATCGGGGCGCCGCACCCACTCGCGGCTGTATCCGACGTAACGGCCGACGCGCGGGTCCCAGAACCAGCTCGGCTGCGTGTCAGCGGCACGCAGGCCGGTGACCAGCGTGCCGTAGAGTTTCCAGCGCAGTCCGTCGGCCGAATACCAAACGCGATGCGGCCCCCGCGGCCCGCTATCCTTGCGCGGGTAGAACTTCGACCAGGACTTGTAGCGTTCCCCGATCGGGCATTTGGGATTCTCGTCGCGCAGTACGGTGCCGCCGCCGATGGTCACCAGCGAAGGATCCGTGGGCAGCACGAAGTTGTTCTCGCGGTCACCGTCTCGCGCTACGAGCCTGAGCGCGGGCTTGCGGAAGTGCAGGCCGTCGTTCGACTCGGCGTAGGCCACGCCCATGAACGACGGATTCTCGTGCGGTTTCCAGACGCCGCCCAGCACGTTGTACCAGAGCCGCACTTTGCCGTCTTCCTTGAGGACGGTCGAGTAGCTGCCAATGACCAGATCCTTCTCCCAACTTTGATCGGCTACGACCAGTTCCTCGCGAGTCTGGTAGGGAGCGCCGGCCGTGAGCGTGATGCCGTCGCTCGATTCGATGAACTTGTGGTCGATGAATAGTTGCTTGCGGCTGCCGACGTTCAGGCCGGGTTGGGCGTTCAACAGGGACGCGGCCAGCATCATGGCGGCGATGACACATGGGGGCATACGTTTCCTCCCTCGGGTAATGACGATATCACGGCGGCGTCACGGGCCGCGGCCAATCTGACATAATTCTCGAATGCCGCCGCGGCGGTCGCACCCATGATGCAGACCTGGACGCAGCAGTACAACCCTCTCGGAAACACGGTTCTTTCCACTTTGGTCGCCACCACGCCCGTCGCACTGCTGCTCTACCTGCTGGCCGTGCGCAAGACGATCGCCTACCGCGCCGCGATCTATGCCTTCGCGGTGGCGATCGCACTGGCCATCTTCGTGTTCGGCATGCCGGTGGCGCTCGCCGCGGCAACGGTGGCGCACAGCCTGGTATATGCAGCCATCCGCATCGCCTGGACGGTTGTGGCCGCGGTCTTCGTCTACGAGATCACGGTGGAGACCGGGCACTTCGAAATCATCAAGCAGTCGATCGGCGGCATCACCGGAGACCGCCGCCTGCAAGTGCTCCTGATCGCCTTCGCTTTCGGCGCGCTGATGGAGGGGGCCGGGGGCGGCGGCGCGCCCGTGGCCATCTGCGGCGCCATGATGGCGGGACTTGGTTTCAACCCTTTCCAGGCGGCCGTGCTGTGCCTCATCGCCAACACCGCCCCGGTGGCGTGGGGAGGCATGGGGAACCCCATCCGGACATTGGTAGCGGTGACCGGCCTGCCCGAGGCCGACCTGAGCGCCATGGTGGGGCGCATCCTGCCCTGGACCGCGATGATCCTGCCGGCATGGCTGGTGCGCACGCAGGTGAAATGGCGCGAGACAGTCGAAGTCTGGCCGGGCCTACTGGCCTGCGGCGGCGGATTCGCGGCCATACAGTTCTTCTGGTCCAACTACATGGACGCAACGCTGGTGGACATCATAGGCAGCCTCTTCACGTTGGGGCTATTGGCGGTGTTCTTCCACCTGTGGCAACCCAAGCGGATCTGGCGCTATCCCGGCGAGCCGCCGTATGAGCGCAAGGCAAGCCGTTACAGCACCCGCACCGTGGCGCACGCATGGTCGCCGTTCGTGCTTCTGACGGTGCTGGTAGTAGCGTGGGGGCTGCCGCCCGTGAAGCGCGTGCTGGATATCGCCAGTTTCAAACCGCCCGTGCCGGGCCTGCACATGAGCGTGGTGCGGACGCCTCCCGTGGTGGCCGCCGCCACGGCCGAACCGGCGCTGTTCGATCTCGCGCTGGCCGGCAACGTCGGCAATGCCGTCTTCCTGGCGGGACTGATT
>JAJFUV010000109.1 GCA_021372245.1 Terriglobales bacterium | reverse complement strand
TGGACGCCGAACATGTGCTGTTTGAACGGATTCACTTTGGCGAGGAACGTGTTCCGCGCGTCGAACGCGTCGTTGCGAATGTACTCCCACAGGGCTCCATGCAGGTCGTTGGTCCCGGCCTTGGTGACCACGTTCACCGTGCCGCCCAAGATCTGGCCGAACTCCGGTTGATCGTTGTGGGACTGTACCTTGAACTCCTGGATTGCGTCGATGATGGGCGCCACCGCGTATGTGCCCATGAACGACTCCACGTTGATGATGCCGTCCAGAAGGTACATGTTGCTGCGGTTGAGCTGGCCGTTGATGGATGGCTGTACGAACGTCCCGACTGGGTTGATGTAGCCGCCGCCCTTGGCCTGGCCAGTGCTGATGGGTGCCGCGCCGGGCGCCAGCCACAACAACTGGCTGAAGTTTCTGCCGTTTAGCGGCAGGGCCTTCACACTGGTTTCGTTAACCGCCGCGCCCAACTCCGCAGTGGCCGTCTGGATCGCGGCTCCGGCAGCCTCTACGGTGACCGAGGACTGCACCTCGCCCACTTCCAGATTGAGGTCGAACCTGGCCGTCTGGTTCACGACCAGGGTGAATTGCGCCAGCTTTAAGGTTTTGAATCCTTTGGCCGTCGCGCTAAGCGTGTAGTCACCCGGCGGTACGTTCAGAAATGCGTATGCGCCGACTTCGTTCGTCGTCGACCGGTGCTCCACGCCTGTCGCGACATTCGAAAGGGTGACTGCTGCATTGGGAATTGAGGCCCCTGCCGGATCCTGAACGACGCCGTTGACCGCCGCCGTTGAGACCTGAGCAAGAGCGGAGTTTGAAGTTGCTGTCAGAAGAATGACGAATAGCGCCACCTTCAGAACCCTACCTATAGACACACCCCACCTCCACTCGTTAGTTCACACAGACCCTTGGACCGTGGTCGTCTGGCGAGGATGGCCTGGCGATCACCTGAACCGATTTAGAAGCGGGACTTCATGTCCCACTCCCACCTGCCTTGGACAAACCGGAGCGCACACTCCTACGCGCCGGACTTCCCCCCTTTTCCCGCTCGCATATCCTCCGAGGTCGCCGGGTGGACTCGCGCTCGACCAGATTGAGCGGGATGAAGATATCGGCCGGGCGCAGCGAGCCTTCGGACTCGATCAGTTGCAGCAGTATCTCAGCCGCTTTCGCGCCCATGGCCGCCGGGCTCTGGTCCACAGTGGTAAGAGGTACGCGCAACAGATCGCTATAGTGAACGTTTCCCGCGCCGACGACGGCTACGTCCTGAGGTACTCGTAGCCCCACATCCAGCGCGGCTTTGATCGCGTTAACCGCGATCGGATCGTTGAAACAAAACACCCCATCCGGCCGGGGCCGGCTCGAAAGCAGTTGGCGCATCGCCTGATAGGCCGCCACATCCACCGATTCCGTTCCAGCCCTGGTGGTGTCGACGATCAGTCTGGGATTGGCCTTACCGTCGTGCGCCTCCAAGGCATGCAGATAACCTTCGAGGCGCCCGGGCCCTGTCGCGATACTCAGGCAGCTAATGTGCGCCACATGCCGGCAGCCGATCTTGAGCAGGTGCTCAGTGGCCAACCTGCCCAGAGTGAGGTTGTCGATTCCCACGAAAGGTGCTTTTATAGCGGGGTAGCGCCGGTCCAACAAAACGAAAGGCACTTCCCGCCGCTGAAGCTCCTCAAACAGCGAGAGGTCGTTTTGCGATTGCGCCGAGGCGATCACCAGCCCGTCCACTCGCCTCGCCAGCAGCAGCTCCACCGCCTGCCGTTCCGCTTCCGGATTCTCCTCGGAATCGGCCAGCAGCAGGGTGTACTGCTTGGATTGGACCTGCCTGGTCACTCCATGCGCGATCTCCGCGAAGAAGGAGTGCATCAGTTCGGGGATTACCAGGCCGATAGCTTTGCTGCGGCCCACGCTGAGCCCGCGCGCCAGAAGGTTCGGCTGATAATTCAGCTCCCTCACACACTCCAGCACGCGCTGGCGGGTCGCCTCGCTGATGTCCTTGTGACCCTTGAGGGCCTTGCAGACGGCAGCCGTGGAAATCCCCAGCCGGTTTGCCACATCTCGAAGACGTACCGGCATAATGATCTGGCGCGACGACGCGCTACTCCAACGTGACCGGAACGGGCAGACCTCGGCGTTCTGCCCGTTCCATCCACACTAAACCGATTAAGTGGACTAATTATAAGCGACTGCAAAGTTACCGTCAAGAGTTTTTTGAGGGCCAGGATGCAGATTTTCCGCGGCCACCCCGGTGCGCGGCCAGCAGGCTACCGTGCGCGCGGGCGAGTTCCGGGAGGCGCGGCCACGTTCAAGACGGTGCCCTGGCGAATCTCGTCGGACCCATTGCGGACGATCAGGTCGCCAGCGGAAAGGTCGCCGAATACTTCGGTCCGCCCGGCCTGGTTTGCGCCCGGCTCCACGTCAACCCATTCCGCGCGGCCATTTTTCGCACGGATCACGAACACGCGCTCCGAAGTGCGAACCACGCTGGTAGCCGGAACCAGCATCATCCGTCCGTCGGAACGCACGGGCCAATTCACCTCGGGATACATCCCCGGGGCCAGCAGGGCCGAAGCATTGGCGACATCCAGCTCCACGGACATGGTTCGCGTTTTCGGATCGACGGAACGTGCGATGCGGGCCACGGGCGCGTCGAAAATGCGAGTGGGGAAGGCCGCCACCCGAAAGGGCACTTTGGCGCCGATGCGGGTGCCGGAGGTATTCGCCTCGGGAACCGCGACAACCAACCGCAGGCGCGATATCTGCTCGAGCCGCAGCAGAGGCCCAGTGTTCGGGCCGGCAAGCGCTCCCGGGTGGACCAAACGCTCCGTGACGACGCCAGCGAAAGGCGCCGTAATGTTCAGATACTCCTGTATCTTCCTTACTGCCATGAGCGACGCCTTGGCCGCAAGCACCGAAGCTTCGGCGGAGTTGGCCACGTCCCATGCCGCCGCGGCTGTCTGCCTGGCGACAACGAGTTCGTTGCCGGCGATGGCCCCGGGTGTGGCGGCGGCCTCCTTCAGCCCGTTGTAAGTGCTCTGGGCCGCGATGGCTTTCGCTTTCGCCTCGGCGGCAGTCGCCTCCGCGGCACGCGCCTTGGCTTCCGCTTCGCTGACCTGCGCCTCCAATTCCGGCGCGCTGATGATAACGAGCAATTCGCCCTGCCGCACCACGCTTCCGCGATCCACCAGAACTTTCTCCACGAAGCCCGGTACTCGGGCATGCAAATCGGCCCACTGAAAAGGCAGGATTTCGCCGTTGAGTTTTATGCTCCGATCAAGACTGCCCCGTTCGACTTTGACCATCTGGACGGTTTGTGAAAACAAAGCACATGCGCTAACAAGACTGAGCAGGAGTTTACCTGGGTTCATAGAATTTCCCCTGTGGATCCATTGGGTGGAGCGACGATGTTTGCATGTTCGCTTTGCGCTGCACGATGGCATAAAGCGCAGGCAGGACGGTCAGCGTTGCGACGGTGGCAAACATCAGGCCGCCGATCACAGCCCTCCCCAGCGGCGTCGTCTGGTCGGCACCCTCACCGAACCCGATGGCAATCGGCAGCATGCCTGCGATCATCGCTGTGGCCGTCATCAAAATGGGGCGCAATCTGCCGCGCCCCCCTTCGACTCCCGCATCCTGGACCGTGGCGCCCGCGTGCCGGCTGAACTCGGCGAAGGTCACCAACAGGATCGAGTTCGCCACGGCTATGCCGATGGACATGATTGCGCCGAGGAAAGATTGCACATTCAGCGTAGTCCCGGTGATGAGGAGCGTGATCAATACCCCAACCAGCACGGCCGGGGCCGGCGACACCACGGCCAGTGCCAGGCGAAACGATTGAAAATTGGCCGCAAGCAACAGGAAAATTGCCACAATCGCGAGCCCCAGACCCACCTGCAGTCCGGATATGGTCTGCTCCAATGCAGGGACCTGGCCTCGGATGGCCACGGCCGAGCCACGGGGCGGTGTGCCGGCGCGAGCAACCGCCTGGCGGATCGGTCCAACCACTTCTCCGAGGGTCTTGCCATGGATGTTGGCCGTCAGGCTCACCACGCGCTGCATGTTGTACCGTTCCACCAGGCCGTATGATTTCGCGACCTTCACCTCCGCCACATCGCTCAATAAGGTGCCGCTCCCGCCGGGGCCGACCGGCAGCGCGCGAACCTCCTCAATGGAGTTGACCTGGTTCTGCGGGACCTCCACCTGGATTTGGAATGCGTTGCCGCTCGCCGGATCGCGCCAGTAGTTAGGGTCGACGAAACGGCTTGAGGACGTGGCCGCGACCAGGGCGCGCGCGACCGCGGCGGCGGTCAGTCCATGTTGACCGGCGCGGTCGCGATCGATAGCCACCTGGAGAGTCGGGTAGTCGAGCGGCTGCGCGTACTGGAGGTCGCGCACCATCGGCAGCTTTGCCAGCTCCTGCCGCACCTTTTCCGCGTGCGCCCGGTTCTCGGCGAGGTTCGGACCTTGTACGGCGACCTCGATGGGAGTGTTCGAGCCGAAGCTCATCACCCGCGCCACGATGTCGCCGGCTTCGAAAGAGATGCGGATGCCGGGCATGTATCTGGCAAAACGGGCCCGCAACTCCTCCTTCAACTGCTCGCCGCGCAGCTTTGCTTCAGGCTTCAGCGCCGCCAGCAGGACGGCCTCGTGCGGGCCGTTGGTCCACAGGTAGATGGTGTTTATCGGATAACTCGGAGGCTGGACGCCGATGAAGCTGGTGGTGATCTGGATGTTCTCGCGCCCCACGGTGTCGCGAATGATGTTCATGGCCTGCAGCGTGAGCACCTCGGTGCGCTCGATACGGGTTCCGATCGGAGCCTCCAGCCGGAGTTGTAACTGGCCCACGTCCACGCTCGGGAAAATCTCCGTTCCGATTCGCGGCAGCAGGAACCAGATCGCCGCGCCGCAGGTCACGAGATACACCGCCACCAGCGGCCAGCGCAGCCGGATGGCGAGGCGGATGTAGCGGGTGTAAATCTCCCGCAAGCGCTGGAACAGGCCGCGCTCGGATGGCCGGTGAGGTTTGCGGATGAACCATGTGGCGAGCACCGGCACCAGCGAACTGGACAACAGGTAGGACGCGGCCATCGCAAAACCCACGGCGAGCGACAGCGGGACGAACAACTGCTGTCCGACTCCGGCCATGAAAAGCGACGGCAGGAAGACGGCCAGGATGCAAAGCATCGCCAGCAGGCGCGGCACAGCGGTCTTGGCCGAAGCTACCATTACGGCCCAGACTCTCGAATCGCCTTCGGCCATGTGGGCGTGAATACTCTCCATCAGGACCGTCGCCTCGTCCACCAGAATGCCGACAGCCAGTGCCAGCCCCGCCAGCGTCATGATGTTGACGGTCTGTCCCGCCGCCCACAAACCGACCACGGCGGCGAGCAGCGCGAAGGGAATGGTGACAATCACGACCAGCGCGCTGCGCCAGTCGCGCAGAAACAGCAGCACCATCAAGCCCGTGAGGAGCGCACCGGCCAGCGCTTCGCGCACCAGGGTCTTCAGCGCTCCGGATACGTAACCTGACTGATCAAACTCGAGCCGTACATCCACATCCGGAGGGACGGCCGCCTGCATTTTCGGCAGGGCGGCTCGCACGCGCGCGATGACGTCCAACGTTGAAGCATCGGCGCGCTTGGTGACGGGTATATACACGGTGCGCCGGCCGTTGACGTGGGCGTAGCCCGTAATGATGTCCGTGCCGTTTTCTATAGTTCCGATGTCGCGTATGTACACCGTCGGCCCGGACCCGGTGCGGATGGGTGCGTTCATCAACTCGTCAAGGTTCCCGCCGACCGTTGCGTTGGTGGAGGCTATGTAAGCCTGGTCTCCGATGCGAACCAACCCCGAAGGCAGGACGGCACTGGACTTGTTCACCGCGGCGATCACCTCTTCCGGCGACATCTGGTAAGCGCGCAGCCGCTCGGGATCGACGTGAACGACAATCGTCCGTTGATTTCCGCCGAACGGCGGTGGTGCGGACACGCCGGGAAGCGTCGCAAACAGGGGCCGCACGCGGTTCAGGGCAAAGTCCTGCATCTCGCCCGGGCTGTGGCTGGAACTGGAAAAAACCAGTTGAGCGATGGGCACGCTGCCGGCGTCGAAGCGAACCACAAAAGGCGGAACCGCGCCCGGCGGCATGAACGCCCGTGCCCGGTTCACGTACGACACAACCTCGGCCGCGGCCTGGCTCATGTCCGTGCCGGGGTGAAACACCAGTTTCAGCAGGGCCACGCCCTGGATGCTCTTCGACTCGACGTGCTCGATTCCTGTCACATACAGGAAGTGATACTCGTAGTAATAAGTGAGGAAGCCCTCCATCTGCGAGGGATCCATCCCCCCGTAAGGTTGAGCCACGAAGATAGTCGGAGAGCCGAGGTTGGGGAAGATATCCTTCTTCATGCGCGTGAGGGCGAGCACCGAAGCGAGCGCAATCGCGATCATGCCGACCAGAATGACAATCGGCCTGCGCATGGCTGCATTCACCAACCACATAGCTTGATCCCCTTGCGCGGCGCTACGGCCCGGTCCGCCGCAGCAATGGCTCCAGATCGCCTTCCGCCATTCGGATCCCCAACTCGGCGCGCCACACGGCGACCCGCGCAACGTTGTCTTCAATCTCGGATTGCGTTACCAGGCGCTGCGCATCCGTCACCTCGATCAACGTTCCGAGGCCGGCCTTGTAACGCGCGGTGGCCTGCCGTTCGGCGTCGCGCGCGGCCGCAACCTGGACCGGCGTGTTTTGCGCCACTTTACGCGCTCCTTCAAGAGCGGCACGGGCGCGTGCCAGCTCCGACGACAGATCCTGGCGCTCCTTTTCATAGCGCGCGGTCTCGGCCAATTGCTGGTGCGCGGCTATCTCCTTGCGGACTTTGAGCGACGGTAAATCCAGAAGTGGAAACGTCACCGCGAAGCCCACGGCCCAATTGTGGATGTTGGGTCCGAGACCGGATAGCCCGCCCAGCGTGGTCCCATCCGTCATCGCACCGGTACCACGGCCGTAGATTGCACCTAGCAGGTTGAACCGCGGGTAGTAGGATTTGTCGAGTACGCGCTGTGCGGCCTCCGCTTCCTGGATTGCAGCGTGCTGCTCGACGAGAATCGGGTGGCTGGCCACGTCTTCCGGAAGTGGCGCTCCGTCCGGTAACGAGTTCAGAAGCCTATCCGGCTGGATGGAGATGCGTTCCGGAGGAGTGCCGACAAACTGACTGAGCGAGGCCTTGCCCGCATCGATCGCCTGCTGTGCCTGAATCAACTGGATTTCAGCGGCGGCAGCTTCCGCCCTGGCGCGGCTGGCATCGGCGCCCGGGCGCAACTGTGAGTTGACGAGCGCGTCCACCGTCGTCTGAAGAACCTTGGATCTGCGAACGCCTGCTTCGGCGGCAATGGCGGTTTGTTGCGCGGCCACTAGCGTAAGAAAAGCGTCAGCCGCGGCCGAGGCAACCTCGAATCGCGTCCGGTCCACAGATGCTTCCGCGCGTCTCCGGCCGGCTTCGGCCTGTGCCACGTTGGTCCTTCTGAGGCCGAAATCGAAAGGCTCCCAGGCGAACTGCAGACCTACTGCGCTGCCCCAGACCGACTCCAGACTGTTGGTGCCGAGAACAGGGCCCGAAATGCCGGGCACGCCAGCTTGCGGGAATAGCAGGCCGAAGACGTTATTCCGAGTTGCCCGACTGGCCTGCGCCGAAAAATCCAGCCGCGGCAGATACGCCGTTCTCGCCAGATTGACTGCGCCTGCCGCAGCCGCCATCTTCTCCAATGAGACCTTCGTGGCCGGGTAACGTTCCAGGGCTTCCGCAACTGCCTGCCGCAACGTAAAGGACTGACCGGGCAACGCACCCACCAGTACGGCGGCCATGCAACTGACCCGGAGCGGCAGTTTCATATGTTGGAGTACTCCCTGCAATAAGAGAGGATCGGGCCAGTCCATCCCCTTAATGCGATTCACCAGGGAGGCTGCTGGATGCAGCTATTCACGCCGCACGGCGCGCCCGCTAGTGCTGCTTCAGCGAGGCCTGCCAGCGCGCGGCCAGTGTGGACATCTCGTCGCCGGCAAGCGGCTTGGCGCCCTCCGGACTTCTGTCGAACGTCTTACCGCCAATCACCGGTTCCCAGCCGCCGCGCCCCGCAGCCAGTCCCGGCGTGTCATCGCTTGCGGTTCCGGTACTTGAAGTTCGTCCAGTCCGTGGCCGCCCGGCCGTTCAGGTCCCATTCCACAACGCCGTTGCGGATCGTGACTTCGGCGGCCAGCCGGCGATTCCCGGCGTTCCGCGCGCCGGACGAATCGATGAATCCGAACGCGCCTTCGTCCAGGCGCAGCACGCTCACGTCGGCCACGGCGCCTTCACTCAGGTGGCCGATCTCGAGGTGCCGGACGATTTGCGCCGGAGCCCAGGTGGAGGTGCGGATCACTTCGGTAAGCGGCATGCCGAGATTCAGCATCTTCGACATCACGTTGAGCATGTCCTTCATTCCGGCGTTCATGCTTCCGGTGTGCAAGTCCGTTGAAATGAAATCCGGAGCGAAGCCTTGTTGCATGAACGGCACAGCGATGTTCCAGTTGAAGCTGCCCGCGCCGTGACCCACGTCGAACAGCACGCCGCGCTTGCGCCCGGCGATCATGGCGGGATTCACTTTTCCTTCCGGTGTCAGCTCGCCGCGAAGGCCGCTGTAACAGTGCGTGTAGATATCGCCGGGACGCAGTTTCCCGGTGAGCAGAGCCTCCAGTGTGCGCTCGGGCGTGAGGGTGCCGAAATCCACCATCACGGGGATGTTGGCGAGCTTGCCCGCTTCCACGCTCCTGTCGATGGAGTGCCAGCCGGCCGCCTTGTAGTGAGCCGTCTTCACGCCGACCACTATGCCGGGATTCTCTTTAGCCACTCGGGCCACTTCCTCCGGGCGCATGGTCGCCGGATCGTCTTCGCCCGCCGGGCTCATGCCGTCCCCAACAATATTGATGAAGGCCAGCACGCGGGTCTTGGCGCGGTCGATGACGCGCTGGCGGAAGTCGGGAAAGTTATTCCATCCGGATGTGCCGGCATCCACCATGGTGGTAACGCCGGAGCGGAACGAAAGCGGATCCGGATAGACGCTGCTGTCGCCCGTGAGCGCCTTGATGCCGGTTCCCGCGTAGTTATGCGTATGAAGGTCGATGAGGCCGGGCACAACGTAAAGTCCCGCCGCGTCGATAACACGCGCGGCCTGGTCCGCCGGCAGATCCTTGGCCACGCGCGCGATCTTGCCCTTGGCGATGGCCACATCGAGCGTCGCGTCGATCTTGTTTTTTGGATCGATCACCCGCCCGCCTTTGATGAGAAGGTTCCACTCCGCAGCTTGTGCGCCGAAGACGCACAATGCCAGCGCAAGAATCCTGGAAACAGCGTTCCGTAGAGTCATTAGATGATATGTTCTAGGAATACAGGGAGGAGGTCAAGTATGTTCAGCCGTAGGACGGTGGTCGAGACGCTCGCCAGCATCCCGCTGCTAGGCGCCGCGCTTCCCGTGCGTGCGGGCTCGTCCAAGAAGAAGAAACGCGTTCCGGATTATCTCAAAGATCTCGGAGTCAAGCCTTTCATCAACGCCGCAGGCACTTATACGGCACTCACGGCCTCCGTGATGCCCGAGGAAGTGCTGGACGCCATGCGTTACGCATCCAGCCATTACGTGCACTTGACGAAGCTGCAGGATGCGGTCGGCGCGCGCATCGCTACGCTGACGGGCGCGGAAGCGGCCATGGTCACCTCCGGCGCGGCGGGCGCCTTGCTGGTGGGCACCGCGGCCTGCATCACCGGCAGGGACCCGGACAAGATACGTCGCATTCCCGATCTCACGGGCATGAAGAACGAAGTGCTCGTTCAGAAGAGGCACCGTTACGCGTACGATCATTCGGTACGCACCACCGGCGTGCGCATGGTCGAAATCGAGACCGCTGAAGAACTCGAGCGCGCCATCGGCCCTGAAACCGTGTCGATGCACTTCTACTGCGACGCGGAACCACGAGGGCAGATTTCGGCCGCCGACTGGACCGCTCTCGGAAAGAAACACGGCGTTCCCACCTTCGCCGATGCGGCCGACGTGCTGCCTCCGGTCGATAACCTCTCCCGCTACCTCAAGCTGGGCTTCGACCTGGTTTGCTTTTCGGGAGGGAAGGGGATCCGCGGCCCGCAAAGCGCCGGACTGCTGCTGGGGCGGAAGGACCTCATCGAAGCCGCGCGCCTCAATACTTCGCCGAACTCCGACACCATCGCCCGCAGTAACAAGGTGAACAAGGAAGAGATGCTGGGGATGATGGTGGCGCTGGAACTCTACATGAAGCGCGACCACGCCGCCGACTGGCGCGAATGGGAGCGCCGCACGGAAACCATCGCGCGTGCGGTGAAGAAGGTGAAGAGCGTAGAGACGGAAGTCCACGTGCCGCCGGTGGCCAACCACGTGCCGCATCTCAAGATCCGCTGGGATGCGAACGTCGTGCGCGTCACGCCCCTGGAGGTAAAGCGCCGGCTCGCCGAGGGCGATCCCGCCATCGAGGCCTGCCCCGGAACCAACTCCAGGGAACTGGTCTTCGGCGTATGGATGATGCAGCCCGGCGACGCGGAGATCGTCGCGCGCCGCGTCGCCGGAATCTTGAAAAGCGCTGTTTAGATGTAGGCGATCACGTCGATCTCGACCAGCGACTTGCCCGGGACGCCGCCCGCCGCCGCGATGGTGGTGCGCACCGGCGGCTCGGCGCCGAACCGGCCTCGAAAGACTTCGTTCATGCCGTCGTAGTCCTTCAGGTCGTTAAGATAGACGTTGCACTTCAGCACTTTTTCCATCGACGAGCCCGCGTTCTCCAGTTCCTTCTGCACCTCGTCGAGCACGTGTTTGGTGTGCGCCTTGATGTCGCCTTCGAAGTGCGCGCCCTTGCCGGCGATGAACAGCAGGTTGCCGTAACTCACCGCGCCAGAAAACAGGGGCGTCTTGGCCGGCTTCTTGCCTCCCCGGTAATGCACCTTCTTCTGAGGCGCGGCGGCGGGCTGAGCCTTGGCGGCCATCGGGACTGCGGCGCCGGCCAGGGCCGCGCCGAATGCGCGTCGGGATCTTGTCATATAAAGCCTCCTTGGATGCAGTGTAATCCCAGCCGGGGAATCGCGCGCTGTGGCCGCAACATTTTCGCGGAACTCCTTCCGGTCGAGAGGCGTAAGCTCATTGCAGGATAAATTGTGTCAAATCCCGCCAAACACTTACTCAGATGGATTCCTGCCGCACTCTGTGGCGCCACCTTGCTTTCCGTTTCACTGGCCGCCTCGCCCGCGGCTAGCGAGATCCTCAACAAGTACACCGTGGCAACCGGAGGGCGGGCCGCAGCGGAACGCATCAAGACTTCCGTGCGTGAAGGCACCTTCCAATACGCGCCCAGAACCGAGTTCCAGGTCTTGATTGAAGCGGCTCGCGACGGCCAGTGGCACACGGTGCTGACACTCGCCGAGGACATCCGCTTCGAAGAGGTCTTCGACGGAAAGGCAGGCTGGGAGCATACTCCGGAGCAAACGTTCCCCATGGATGCGAAGACGTTAGATTCCGATGATCCAGTGTTCAACCTGGACGCCCTCGCCCACCCGGAGCGCTACTTCGCCGGCTTTGCGATGAAGGGACGCGAAAACTCAGGCGGCCGCGATGTTTGGGTGCTCGAAGGCAGCCGTTCCGGCGGCACGTCCACCCGCGCGCTCTTCGACGTCGAGACCGGCCTGCTCAACCGGATCGGCAACGTCATTGTCGAGGACTACCGCGAAGTGGACGGCGTCAAGGTTCCTCACAGGCTGCGTTTCGTCGAGAAACGCGGTGAGCAGGTGATGCAATTCACCCGAGTCCGCCACAACGTCCCTATTCCGGCCGCGCATTTCGACAAGGAGCAGAGCGCCACCGCCTATCGCCAGGCCGTGCGGGAGGCGACGTTGAAGGCGCTGGCGAAGCGTCTGGATGGCATTGATGCGGGCCCGGCGCGCGCGGTGCTCGAACGGATGCACAATTTCACTGCCGAGGACGGCCGGCTGCTCTATGACATCGTTGTGAAGAACGGCTGCCTGCGCGGGTTGGAAGTCGGCACGGCCGAGGGCAACTCCGCCCTATGGATGGGCATGGCCTTCCGAACGAACGGCGGCCGGCTGGTAACCATCGACAGGAACGCCGAGCGCACCAAAGTGGCCGTGGAGAACTTCAAACAGGCGGGACTGGCGGAGATAATCGATTGCCGCACCGCCGACGCATTCGCGGAGATCGCGAAGATCGAAGGCTCATTCGATTTTCTGTTCCTGGATACGGGCGCCCCCATCCACAAGAAGTTGCTGGACCTGGTTTACGCGCGCCTTGCGCCGGGCGCCGTGATCGTCTCACACAACGCCAACACACTCGAACGTATGGAGCCCGCTTTCTGGAAAGCTGCACACGAGGATCCGAACCTCGAAACCTCGGTCACCTACACCCGGGGCGGCGGTCTTCTGGTTGCCAGGAAGAAGCCGCGGCAGGCACGCTGAAGCTCAGCGGGAGATGAGCACCACCGTGGTGCGCGGATTCACGATGTAGTGATCCGAAGGGTCGATGGCGACCTCTTCGCCGGGATCCGCGAAGTCCTCGCTGTCCGCGAGGCTGGTGTCGATGACGCGGCACCAGCATCGTCTCGGGTTCAAGACCGGCAGCTTCACCCACTGCGGCTCCCAGTAAGCGTTCAGGATGAAGAACAGCCGGTCGACCTCGGGCCGGGGTCCGTCCACGCCGCTTTCAAGCTGGTAGCAGAGCGTCCGCGCGTTCTCGTCCTGCCAGTGCAGTTCCCCGCCGTCGGGCGCGAACCAGGCGAGGTCCGGCACGCCGTCGGCGTCCAGGTCCTCGCCGAGCAGGAACTTGCGCCGTTGCAGGACCGGGAAGCGGCGCGTGAACGCGATGGCTTTGCGGAAGAACTCGACCTGGGCGCTGTTGCGCGACGCCAGGTTCCAGTCGAACCAATTGATTTCGTTGTCCTGGCAATAGGCGTTGTTGTTGCCGCGCTGCGTGCGCGCGAACTCGTCGCCGCCCAGTATCATGGGCGTGCCGCAAGCGAACAACAGACCGCACGTGTGATTCTTCATCATGCGTTCGCGGAGCGCCAGCACCGCGGGATCCTCAGTCGCTCCTTCCGCGCCGCAGTTCCACGAATTGTTGTCGTCGGCGCCGTCCCGGTTGTTCTCGCCGTTTCGCTCGTTGTGCTTCGTGTTGTAAGAGACCAGGTCGTGGAGCGTGAAACCGTCGTGGCAGGTGATGAAGTTCACGCTGTTGTACGCCGAACGGCCGTCTTCGCCGTAAAGGTCTGCCGAGCCCGTAATCCGCCAGCCCACCTCAGATAACTGGCCCGAGTCGCTCTTTTCGAAGCGCCGCATCGTGTCGCGGAACCGGCCGTTCCACTCCGACCAGTCCACCGGAAAATTGCCGACCTGGTAGGTGCCGAGGTCCCACGGCTCCGCAATCATGATGGCGCGGTTCAGTACCGGATCCTGCGAAACGGTGTCGAAAAAGGCCGCCGTCGGACGGAAAGAACCATCCTCGGTGCGGCCGAGCACGGAAGCCAGGTCGAACCGGAACCCGTCGACGTGCATGACTTCGAACCAGTACCGCAAGCTGTCCATGACCAACCGGATGACGGGCGGGCTGTCGAAATTGAGGCTGTTGCCGCAACCCGTGTAGTTCAAGTAGCCGCTTCGCGGCGCTTCGGGAGGCCCTATGAGGCTGTAGTAGGAAAGGTTGTCCACACCCCGGAAACACATCGTGGGGCCCATCTCGTTCCCTTCGCCGGTGTGGTTGTAGACGACGTCGAGAATGACCTTGATGCCGGCCCGGTGCAGCTCGCGCACCAGCGTCTTGAACTCGGTCACCGGGCCAGCGGGCGCCCGCCGGCTGCAGTAGGAGAATTCGGGAGCGAAGAACCCGATTGAGTTGTAGCCCCAGTAATTGGTGAGGCTGCGGTCGATCAGGAAGTCGTCCACGTAGTGCTCGTGGACGGGCAGCAGTTCCACGGCGTTCACGCCCAGCCGGGTGAGATGAGGGATCTTCTCGATGAATCCGAGGTAGGTCCCCGGAGAGCTTACGCCGGAAGACGGGTGCGCGGTGAATCCCTTGACGTGCACTTCGTAGATGACGAGTTGCTCCAGGCCAAGGTCGGGCGAGCGGACGCCCCGCCAGTCGAACGCGTCGTCGACCACGATGGCCTTCGGCACGATTGCCGAGTTGTCACGGCCATCGAGGACCCGGTCTCCCGCGCCCGGCCGGAGATCGTAAGGCAGCAACAGGTTATCCACGTTGCGGAATTTGCCGGTGAGGGCTTTGGCGTACGGATCCAGCAACAGCTTCGCGCCGTTGAAGCGCAGCCCCCACTCCGGACGGTATTCGCCGTTGACCTTGTAACCGTAAAGCTGGCCGGCCTTCAGGCCTGCCACACGCGCGAACCAGATGAACTTCTCGCGATTCTCGAGGCGAATGATGTCGGTGGGCTCTCCGTCCGGCGTGTCGAACAGGTGCAGGAAAACCTCGCTTGCGTGTTTGGAGTAAAGGGCGAAGTTGACGCCTCCCTCACAAAGCGTCGCACCCAGCGGAAAGGAAGCGCCCTTCGTCACCGTCTTGTCGCTCCGATGTTCGGTCCCCATGTGCCCTCCCCGTGCCGGAGATTTCACTGCGATCTTAGCGAATCCCGCGGCGGATTGTGCGCCGCTAGGAAAGCCGGGACCGGACAATCTCGCCGAACGGCGTGGGAGCGTACTTTCGCACAATGAGAGGATCGTTGTGCCAGCTCCATGCCGTCCACCCCATTCCGAGGCGATCGAAATAGGCGGCTAGCTTCTTGCCCCATCTGAGGTCGCCGTCGTCTCCGCCCCATTCGGCGGCGAACACCGGCACCGTGGCCGCCAGGTGCCCAAACGCCGCCTCCCAATCCCAGCCCTTTACCGGGTAGACGTGCGTGGAATAGACCAGGTTCGGAATGTCCATGGGCATGCCGCGCAGGTCGTAGCCCCAGTTAATGCCACTGACCAGGATGAGCGAATCCGGATTGACGTCGCGGATCGCACGGATCAGCCGGCGCGCCCACGGCTGCCAGTCCTCCATGGTCACGGTGAATTTGTCAGGTAGGTAGGTGGTTCCGTCCTCGCGGTTGAGCGGATAGGGATCGTCCGGGAGGCGGTCGTGCGGTTCGTTGAAGATGTCATACAGGACGGCAGGCTCATCGCGATAACGCGTGGCAAGCACATTCCACAATTCCAGGCTCTGCATGTTCGGCAGGGGAGCGACGAAGTTGCGGTCTCCGCCGTAGGGATGATCCGCGTCGAGCCACTGCAAGTCGAGAATGGTGTAGGCGCCGCATTCCGAGGCCCAACGAATCACCTGGTCCAGCGCCGCGCGGTAGCTCTCCGCGGTCCAATTGCCGCGCCCGTGCAGCACCCAGTCCTGGTTGAACGTCAGCCGGATGACGTTCGCGCCCCATCCGTTGACAATCGTCCGGATTTCGGCCCGAGATATCTCCGCCGCCGAAAGGAATCCCTGTTCGTCCGGCTCGGAGTACTCCAGCCCGGAGCGGTTCAGGCCGCGCAGCATGACCTCGGCCTTGGTGTCCGCCCTGACGATCCGGTTCCCCAGAGTCGTCAGACGCGGCAACCCGTTCGAGAGCGCGCCCTCCATGGCTTGATCGTACAACGGCGGCCCGATCGCGGCTTCAACGGACCAGGGCGTTGAACAGAAGCTTAAAGGTGCCGTAGGTTTGTGCGCGATGCTGCGCGCGGAAGCCGATCACGATCACGCTTCCCAAGCCGTAGCGGGCCTGGACCATGGCGGCCTTTCCCGCCAGTGTACGTTCGCCGATCAGCCACCCGCTGCGCAGGAGATCGCTTCCGGCGTACCGGATCACCGTCTCATAGCGCTCGCTGTGGAGGCCCGGCAGAATTTCGAAGGCGGGGTTGCCGCCGAGATAGGTCGCAATCGCTTCGGCGGGCATCCCGTAGGCTAGTGGGTGCTTCGAATCCACATTCACCCGCAGCGTGGAACCCGGACACCAAAATTCCGTAGAGCTCTTGCCCGCGGTCACGTCGCGCAGGCTCAGACCAAGCTTCTCGATGGCGAAGCGGGAGGCGTCGCCGAGGGTCACCAGCGTTCCACCTTTCTGCACGAAACTTTTCAGTGCGGCGACGCCTTCACTGCCGAGGCCGCTGCGGTACTCGGATGGCCAGTCTTCCTCGGCGGCCGTTTCTTTCGCTCTCCGCTCACCCGTGATGGACGCGACAGAGTCGTTGGGTAGAATCACCAGATCGCACCGCTCGTTGAGGCCCGGCTTCTTGATGTCGGCGTCGAACAGGGTGGTGTAGGGGAAGCCAAATTGCTCGAGCAGCCAGCGCGTCCAGCCTTCGTCCGTGCTGCCCCCACGGTAACGCTGGTACACGCCTACGCGCAGGCGCCGGACTTCGGGTGCATCAACACTTTGCTCCAGCGGCCGGAAGTCCACGCCGGTGCGGCGGGCGACGGCCACCAGCAAGTCTTGCGGTGCCTCGGACACTACGAAGTCGCCCGGCCGGAGCCCGGCTTGAGCGGCCGCCACTCGCCGCACCTTCACGCCCTGGGCCAGAAGCTGATTCAGGGCCTTGAAGCTATCGTTCAGACGGCTGTCGAAGACGTAACCAGCGTGCCCGCGCGTCGCGGTGCCCGCGGGATCGAGCGGCGCGGACACCTTGGTCAGACCGGCCACCGGCACGGCTTCGTCGAACGGATCCACGCGCACACCCATGAACTCGAACATAGTATCCGTCGCTAAGTCGTACGGCGAAAGCGGAGAGCCATCGCGGGTGCGGGTCCAGTAGTTGTCCGGGTAAAAGGTGCGGCCGAGCAGGTAGCGGACCACGCCCATTTTCGGTTGCGCCATCGAAACCACCCAGGAACCCGCCGGATATGTCGTACCGCCGGAAGTAGTGAACCCGCGCGGCGCCTGATGGACCTCGATTCCTTGGCCGAGCAACTTATTCACCATCAAGGCCGCGGTCAGCGGATCGTGCTGCGTAGCCGGGATCACATAGGCGGCGGGTTTGCCGGCGGCGCCACGCTCGGTCTGGTGCTTCGCCTTCAGATAGGCGTTCCACAGCACCGTGTCCTTGTTGCGCGCGGCCAGGTCCAAAACGGCCCAGGCTGCGATCTTCTGTCGCTCCACGATGTCCCGCAAGCGCCACCAGCCGCCCGGCCAGGGATTGGGGAACGTGGTCTGGGCGTCGTAGGTGGGCAGGCCGCGTCCGCCGCCCTTGAGCTGGTCCGGATGGACGTAGATTGGCGTGGCCATCTTGGCGTGCGCCGATTCGGTCAACATGCCCGCGATATTGTGGAACGGCGTCATCCAGTGAAAGCCGAAGTGGCCCCAGCCGGGATAGGAGGCCATGTTGAGGACACCGGATTTTCCGGCCTCCTCTTCCTTATATGCCATGTGCGCGCCGTACCAGCTCATCTCCCTCCACAGCAGCGGGTCGGCGAAAGGGCGAATGGGTTCCGAGTACGGCGGAAGATAAATGCGTGCGCCGTAAGAATACTGATGGTGATGGTCCACGTAGGCCTGGGGGACCCAATCGCGCAGCATCAGCTTGGCCATGTACTGCGACTCCACCATGTTGGTCTGGAAGGCGTCGCGGTTATTGTCGTGGCCGACGTACTTGTGGAACAGCCAGGGCAGGCTGCACCCTTCGTATTCGGTACCGAGCGTCTTGTTGTACCAGTCCGTGACCATGATCTCGCCGTCCGGGTTGAAGCTGGGCACCATGAAGAAGATCACGTTGTCCAAAATGCGGCGCGTCTCATCATCTCCGCGCGCGAGCAGGTCGTAGGCCAGTTCCGGCGCCATCTGTGTGCCGCCGATCTCGCTGGCGTGCAGGCTCATGGACTGAATGATTACCGCCCGCCCTTCACCGGCGAGCTTATGGATCTCCGGCTCCGGGACGCCGCGTGGGTCGCTGAGGCGCGCGTTCACCTCGCGCAGGCGCTCCAACCGGGAGAGGTTGCCCGCCGAGGATATGGCCACCACCAGGAACGGGTTGCCCATGGTCGAGGGCCCCATGTTGACGACCTTCAACCTGCCGGCGCTCTCCTTTTCAAGTACGCCGAAATACTCTACGATCTTGTCCCAGCGCGCCATTTTCCGGTCGCTACCAAGCTGGAATCCGAAGAAGCTCTCGGGCGAGGTGACGCGCGGGGCTGCCAGTGCGGGGCGGCTGAGCCACCCATGTCCGATCAGAAGCGCCGCCATGGCGGCAACCACAAAGCGTCTGCTTGTGCGTTTCATGGGAGGAATGCCTTGCGGCCCGACGGCGCCGCCTTTCCAATATCAAACACTTGCGCCGGGAATGGAAGCGGGCGCCACCGGGGCGTGATGATTCACGGGCCCCGAGCCGCTCCCCAGCCCGGGCGCCGTCCGGATGGCTTCGGTGATGAAAGCCTTAGCGCGCGACACGGCTTCGACCAGGGGCGCGCCCAACGCCAGTCCCGCTGCGATCGCCGCCGAATAGGTGCAGCCGGTCCCGTGCGTGTGCCGCGTATCGATGCGTGGAGCGGGAAACTCATGGAATTGGCCGCCCTCGCATAGCACGTCAACGGCGGCCCCTTCGAGGTGCCCGCCTTTTACCAGAACCGCGTGCGCACCCAGGCGAACGAGCGCCTCCGCGGCGCGGCGCATATCGCTCACGTCACGAATCGGGAAGCCCGCCAGCGCTTCGGCCTCGGCCAGATTCGGCGTGACGAGGTAGGCGCGTTTGATGAGATTTTCGCGCACAGCCGAGCGCGCGTCTTCGGCGATCAGCGGCGCGCCGTGCTTGCTGATCATCACCGGGTCAACGACGAGCGGAAAGCTGAATTCACCGGCAAGTTCGGCCACCGTGTCAACAATCGCGCGGTCGCCGAGCGCGCCGGTCTTGGCCGCCAGCGGCGGTATGTCTTCGACCACGGCGCGTACCTGTTCGGCGACCAGCTCGGCACTCACGCACTCGACGCGGCTCACGCGCACCGTGTTCTGCACCGTCAGGAGCGTCACCACGGCCTCGCCGTACACGCCGAATTGGTGGAAAGTCTTGAGGTCCGCCTGAATCCCCGCCCCTCCGCTAGGGTCGGAGCCGGCGATGGTCAACGCCACCGGCTTCATATTTCGAGGATAAAGCCCGCGTGGGCCTCAGGGAAACTGGACGCGCGCCGGTCGCGCCACGCCGCTCGAATTCGTCAGCTCGACATCCACTGCGCCGATGCCGCTCGAATCGCCCGACACGGGGAACACGGCGCGCAGCAGAAAGACGCCGCCAGCTTCTTTCTGCGACGTCTCGAAGTACTTCTGGAACGTCGTCGTGACGTCAACGGTCATTTGTCCGGGCTGTACCGCCCTCGACGATTTGTCGTAGAACGTGAAAGCGAGTTTCGCCAGCGACCGCGTGTTGTCGTATCCGGTGATCTGGACCTCGATCGCGCTGCCCCCGCGCAGCCCGCGCACCGAATCCAGGCCCACGACGGCCGGCACGATGGTGGCCGACGCCGTTTCCGTGTAGTCGCCCAATTTCGCGGTGAAGACCAGCGTGCCCGCCGTGGTGCCGGTCTGGAACAGCAGCGAGGTCTGCCCGTTGAAGCGCGCCACGTTTTCTCCCTCTTTCACCGTGAAGGCAGCGAAGCGCGTCCCCGTGGAGGGGAACAAGACCGCCGGGTCGGCGCCGGTGGGCGTTGCCGCGCGCAACTCCACGCGCAATTCCCCGGTGCCGCTCGCGGGTGCGACGGAGGCAAAACGGATGGCCAGCGGGATCTGCTGCGAACTGGCGGGCGTCGCCGAACCAAGTTCGATCATCGGCTTCGGCAGCGACGGATCGGCCCCCGTGCCGCGCAGCAGGAACGTGCGCGAGTCCACGCGCAGAACACCGTCGAAGGTGCCCGCCTCGGCCGGTTCGAAGGTGATGTCGAACTCCGCGGTGGCCTGGGGTTCGAGCAAGAGTGGCGTGGAGACGCCCGCCGGCCCCGTGAATCCGCTGCCCTCCACCGCGATACTGGCCACGGCGAGTTTCACGGAGGTGAGGTTCTCCAACCGTATGCGCCGCATGGCACGTGCGCCTCGTACGACGCGGCCGAAGTCGATGCTGCTCCCTGCGTAAAGTTCCGCCATTTGGGCGCCGTTGACCAACTTCGCGGTCGCGGAGGCGGTGGTCGTGCCGAACAGGATGGTGGAAGAACTGTTGAAGGCAAGGTTGGCGCTATAGGAGCCGTAAGCGGCCGGCTGGAAACGGACCACGAAGTTCTGTGCCGCCCCCGCGGGCAAAGACACAGGCAGCGAAGGCACCGAGGGCAGCGTGAAGCCGACCCCGCTCACCGAAAGCGTCCGCAGCATCTCCGCTGCGGCGCCGGTGTTACGTATGCCGAAACTGAGATCCAACCGGTCGCCCACCGCCGTGGCGCCCACCTGGTAGTAAGTTCCCAAGGAGCGCTCCGTGCCTTGATCGACGATCACCAATTGCAGTTCGGCCAGGGCCGCCAGAGGCAACAACAAGACGGACAATAGCGTGCGGCGCATCATTGGGCAGCCTCCGGCAATTGGTAGATTCCTTCCCGGCCCGCGTCCAGGCGCAATCCGTAACGCGTGGGGCCCGATGCCCGGTCATGCTGAACCGAGATCGCCACCCAGCCCGCGCCGAGGGGCGCGAACGAGCGGATCTCCCCTGCCAGCGGGAAGCGCTTTTCGTTACCGTCATTGGCACGCCACACGAGGTCGGCGTTCTCCTGGAACAGCACGCTTTCGTCTTCGAGTAGATGGACGCGTCCCGTGACTCCGGCCAGCAACCTCTCGCCGGTTACTTCGCCGTTTTCGGTCGAGATGCCGGCCAGCCAGATCTGGTCGCCGCGCGCCACGGCCACGAGCGCATGGAAGCGATCCCGTGCCGCGATGGCGGCCACTTCGCCGCCGAGCCGTTCCGGGTCGACCGGCACGGTTTCCAGCCGGTCTTCCACCATCCGCGCGAGTTGAAGGCTTTCGGGGATGTACACGAGAGCGGGAGCGCCACCGGCGTAAAAGGCGAACAGCGCACTCTCGCCCGGCGCGGCCCATCGGTTGATCGCTTCACCGTTGGCCACGATCAAAATCACCTCGTCCCGAGTCTTCACCAACGCCGATGTATTCGACGAAGCGCAGGAAACAACACCGTCGGATAATGGCTCGCCCAGGATGAAGTTTGCCGCCGTGCCGTACAGCGGACGCAGAGCGCCGCCGCGATCGGCGAGGTATCCGATGCGAGGCCGGTCCAGCGGAGCCTGCGCGGCAACAATCGTTGCGCCAAAAAGGAGTTGGAATAAGAACGCTCTACGCATAGTCAAGGTTTCCCCACCGAGATGCTGGGTGCGCCGACGCTGACCGACGGCGATGTGGACGCGCCAGCCGCATCCGCCGTCGAGCCCTTCGACATGCCGGCCGCCATACCGCCGCCCACCGCCCCCGCCGCTATCAGGCCGATCCACAGCCACCTGCTGCGGGACTTTCCCGCCATCGCGACCGGTCTCGCCGTGGTCGCTCCGGATGGCTTCCCCGCCGCGGCTTGCGACAGGTATTGAGACACCACCGTACCCGCGCGCGCCTGCCCCTTGGCCGCCGTCACGCGGATCTGGAACGGACCTTCGACGTGGTTCCACTGCATGCCCCAGAGCGCGGCGCGGCCGTCGGGGGACGTGATGATCACTTCGGTCTTCATCCCGTTGGCGAACACGCCGCCCGGTCCTTCGTCGGGGAGGCGAAAATTAACCGCCGCGCCGCTGACCGGTTTGCCGGTTTCGTCCGTGATCTCCAGAACCAGCCCGCGCGAGGCGCGCGATCCGGCGGCGTGTACCGCGCCTTCCCCTTCCACAACGCGGATTTGCAGGATGGCCGCTTCGTGCGAGCCGCCCGTTGGCGGCGCCGGCACGGTTTGCGCGGCAAGAGCGGAGGTCAGACCAAGACTCAACAGCCGATGACTCCAGGCGTGCATACGAAGACACCTCGAGCGGCTGCTTGTGGCTTGGCGCCTATTCTGTGACGCGCAACAGCACGACGGTGATGTTATCGGGACCGCCGGCTTCGCGAGCCGCTTCGATTAGGTAGTGCGCCTGGGAGGACAAACTTATCGGCTTTTTTATCACCTCGGCGAGTTTGGGGGTATTCACGACGCCGTGGAGGCCGTCTGTCGAAAGTAATACCCGCAGCCCCGGGGTGAGGGGCAGGCTGGTAGTCTGAACGCGGAGGGCCTCTCCGATCCCTACCACCATGGTGAGCATGTGCCGCATCGGATGGTTGCGGAGCTGTTCTTCGGTGAGACCGAGGCGGCGGCCCACTTCTTCCACCCAGGTCTGATCGGTCGTCACCTGTGCGAGTTCGCCGTCGCGGATGGCGTAAGCGCGGCTATCCCCGACGCTGGCGAGCAGGAGTTCTCCCGCAGTCTCCAGCCCCGCCACCACGGTAGTGCCCATTCCCTGCAGCGACGGCTCGGCTTTGGCGATTTCTGACACGCGCAGGTTCGCGTTCTCGAGAGCGCTGATGAGCACCGCGGTCGAGCGTTCCGTGTTCGCGCGAACCACTTGTTCGATGGCCTCGATGGCGAGACGCGAGGCGACTTCTCCGCCCGCCGCGCCCCCCATGCCGTCGGCCACCACGTACAGGCCCAGATCGGGCGCGATCAGGAACGAGTCCTCGTTGTTCTGCCGCACGCAGCCACAGTCGGACTGACCAAACGCTTCTAGCATCGGCATGCCGATTATACCGGCTTTTCGGAACCGATGGGGCGCACCGGCTGGTTGGAAAAGTGGACGAATGTGAACGTTTCAGGAATATGGGAGTCGTAGTGACCGTGCCGGTTCCAGGTCCATCCGGCCCCCGGATCCAGGCGCTCGCCTCGGGGACCGATCTGCTGAAACCGCGAGCAATCGATGCGCCAGATGTCGCCGTCTTTGGGCGGCAGAGGGCGTCCACCGGCGAGCCAGCGCATACCTTCCCACGGGAAAGCCAACTCCACGCTCCAGCCGCGATCTTTCCCTTGCCGGCTGTTCAGGACGCCGTCCACGTGGACCGCGTGCCGCAACCCTGGAAAGTCCCAATCCAGAAACCCGTTGCGCTTGCCGCGCGGGTGGACGTGCCCGCCGATGCCGTCGATAATCAACAAACGCTGCCCGGCGGGATCCCACTCCGGCACGTTGTATGGACTCCCCTCGCGGTACATGTCCTGCCAGATCCAGAACACTTCATAGATGGTGTTGAGCGCGTTGATTTCGAACTCGTAGTAGGCGTCGGGACCGGCGATGAAAACTTCCAGGTCGTTATCGAACCAGATCTTCGAATCGCGCTCGGTCAGCGTGGCCCAGACGTCGGTCTCTTCGGCGCTGAATCCGAAATAGAGGCAGCGTTCGTCCCACAGCAGGCGCACGCGGGTATCGAACCAGGCCGCCTTGCCCGTGACAATGTCAACGAAGGGCGTCGAGGCGGGCGCCGCCTGCCAGTCGGCCTCGTCCAACTTGCCGTCGATGCGGATAGGGGCGGTCGCCCGGTAACAGGTGTAGTGGGCGATGTCCTCGTTGTAGGCCAAGGGATCTCTCCAGACAAAGGAAGCGTACAACCGGCGCCGTGGCATAGTCAACGGCGCGGTGCGGGATTCACACGGAGGCCTGGTGCGCGTTGTAGAATCGTGCCCATGGTGCTCGCGAGAGGCGCTCGATGAAACTGTTGGCGAAGCTGCGGCGATGGTCGCAGATCATCTTTCTGGCGCTCTTCCTGTTCCTGCTTTTCAAAACCGAGTATCGCGGCTCTCTGCACGCGATCAAAGACGATGTCCGGCTGGCGTACCCGGTGGCCTGGTTCCTCCAGTTGGACCCGCTGGCCGCGCTGGTGACGGCGCTCTCCACCTGGACGCTGTATAAAGGCCTCGCCTGGAGCCTTATTATCCTCGTCCCGACGTTGTTCCTGGGCCGGTTCTTTTGCGGGTGGATCTGTCCGCTGGGCTCGCTGCACCATTTTTTCGGTGACTTGAAATCGGATTCCAAACGCGGACTGCAGCGCATCGAATCGAACCGTTACAAACGCTGGCAATCGCTCAAATACTACATATTGTTTGCGGTGTTGGCCGCGGCTGTTTGCGGCTCGGCGCTGGCTGGATGGTTCGACCCGATCTCGCTGGCCGTGAGGTCGCTGGCGCTCTCGGTGCTTCCGGCCACCAACTACGCCGTGAATTCGCTCATCGAGCCTTTGCAGAAGAGCGACGTGCGCGGCGTCCGCCTGGCGGCCGAAGCGCTGCACTTCGTGTTGAAGGACTGGCTCATCAGCTTCAAACAGCCCTACTTTCGGCAAGGTGTGGCGCTGGGGATCAT
>JAJFUV010000014.1 GCA_021372245.1 Terriglobales bacterium | reverse complement strand
CTATCGCTACTTCGCCGCCGTGCAGCCCGAGTACCTGGTGTACCGTATGCTGGCCTATAGCCCCGTCCAGCCACCCACGGATGCGCCGGAACTGCGCAACGGCGGGATCCCCATCGACTGGACGTTGAACACAGGCAAGTTGCCCATCATGCTGGACCCATCGCGCGGGCACCTGGCTCTCCTGATCGAGGCTCAACGCATCTTCGGCGACGTCGTCACGCCCTTCTTCGACACGGCGACTCGCGCAAAACGGCATGGCACCGCCACCGTGGCGCCGCACGTGGATGATGTTCTTTCGCGGATGCGCGGCGCCGGACTCGATGTTAAGCGCGCGGTGCTCGACTGGAGCGCCTCGGCCGCATCCGTCGAACTCTACCGCCAGCGCGGCTTCGACGTAGTGGACGGCATCATCCCCGAAATCGAGAACCATCGCGGTGCGCCCTGGTTCCCATACTGGATGTCGCGCGGTGATTTCCTCTCCCCTGCCCCGGAACCCTCCAGCCAGATGGCCATGATCATGGATTTCTGCGCCGGCTTCCACGTCCACGGTCCACCCGATTTTCATATGATCGCGTCCGAGTGCAACTGGGGAGTGGCCGGGCCTCACGCTGACCTGGCTGCCAGGGAGCACGTGCTCGTGGCGCGCAACAGCCGCAGCGGTCCGGTGTTCGTACCGACGCTCCTGGTTTTCGAATATATGAAGCAAGGCACCTGGCCCGCGCGGGATTGGACGCGCGGCCGGCAACTGGACTTCGTTCGCAGCTTCCTGGACGATACCGCCTTCGAACACGCCCGCAAGTATCCCATCGTCTTCGCACGTGCCACCGACATAGCCGATTACCTGCGTGCCCACCCATCTCCACAGCCCCGCCGCATCCTCTCCTCGATCACGCACGACTGGAACTACGACAAAGTCTGGTCGCCGGAGATCTACAACTACAACTACGACGTGCACGTCGGCGTGCGGCCCTTCAGCGAATCGCTCGCCAATATTCGCAAGAACCGCAAGTACATCTGGGCCAAGCCCGCCTCGCGCGAGCTGATATATTACGAGGACTCCCAGAGCCAGCGCCGTTTCGAGTACGCCTGCCCGAAGCCCATGCTCTGGTACGACTACGGCGACCACCGCCCTCGCGGCGCATATGAAGGGCGGCCCGAACTGGAGGTCCCCGATCCGCGAGTTGAACTGAGTACGACCATCACCGGCGTCCGCTTCGAAGCGCGCTATCGGCTCAGGGGCGGCCGAGACTTTCAAGGCTACAGGCTTGTCCTCTGGGACATCCCGCGCGAACTCGCCCACGGAAGAGTGGAAACTAACGCACGGGAGTTCATCTTGGTTGAAAACTCGGATGGCGACTACCGGGGCATCCTGGTCTTCGATCTCGATCCGGAGATGGAACTCAGGCTCGTCCTCACAATCTGAAGCTGCAACGTCCCAAAGATTTCAGACCTGCCGCCCCGGCCATCGTCGGCGATTGCCACTGCCGCCCAAGGCGTGTCGCGGGACCCCGCTTCGAGCATCCAGGTCAGCGTTCGATCTCCGCCGGTTCCGAGGTCGACGGCCTTTTCCGTTTCGCCGGTCTTGGCGTTGAAAGGGAGCAGCCGTATCCTGTGACTACCCGCCCCGCGAACTAGCGCCTTTACACGGACGACGGAAGGGCCCGCGCTCTCCGCGGAGAGCGCCACGTGCAATGCCTGCCGCGCATCCAGGTGCAATTCACGGCTCGTCCCGGCCGGCAGGTGCAGGCGCTGCGTGAAACCACCGTAGGAAACCGTATAGCCCCCGGGCGATAGGTTCAGGGAGAATTTCCCAGCCGGGATCCGAACCTCGGCGCCGCCGCGTTCTTCTCGGAAAACCGCTCCCCGCGGGGCCGCGCCGCTTACTCGCGCCGGCACGGCCGCGTACCCAAGAGATAGCAACAGGCGGCTTACCGGGACCACCCAGATTTCCTTATACGTAGCGGTGTTAGTCGCCGGCCAGATGGGAGCGTCGTTCCGCCGTGAGTCGATCCCCACCGGGAGCGCGCCCACCATGTCCCGCTGACAATAGGCGAAGTGCGGCTGGAAGTCGTACCCTTCGCCGTACATCAAACTCTGCGAAAAAGGATTGCCGCCGAAGACCCAATCGAGTTGGCGCCCGGCCAGGCGCTCGCTCTCCTCCCGGCCGCGCAGTGCGGCCGCCACCGAAAGCGCGGCGGTGGCGGATAGTTGGATGGCCGTGCTCCCGTGGAAAGTCTTGTCGCGCCAGAGGGGGAACACTCGCAGCCGGTGGTCGCGGGCCAGGGCCGTACCTTCGTTGAACTGCTGCCAGGCTCCAGCCAGGTCCCACCCGGGATCGGCTTTGAGCGCCTCAACCTCGCTACGCCGCCAGACGGAATTGGGCAGGTGTCGGTATGGCTCGGAGTACGCCGCGCCTCGCCGGAGGAAGAACTCCGAGTGCAACAAGGCCGCGCCATACCAGTTCATCCAATCGCGATGCCCTGGGAAGGCATCACACAGAGCGCCTAGCGCCAGCAGAGGCGCCTCCTCGAAGCTCATGTGATGATCGTGCTGGATACGCTCGCGGCCGGTCCCGGTGTAAAAGTAGCCCGTCATGGGGATACCGTCCACGAAGCGCTGCTCCTGGCATTGCACAAGCAGTTTGCCGAACCGCTCGGCGTCCGCGGCGTAAGTGCGGTCGCCTGTTGCTCGAAACAGTTCCACCGAAGCCAGGGCGCCAAAGGCAGCCTCGTCGCGTGCCGCCGCCAACCAGCCTGAACGGCGCGCCAGAGTCGCCCGGTAGTCCTCCCGTGCTGCCTGCAAGCTGGACGCTGCCCGGCGCGGGTCGGTATCCTTCAACACACGGGAAGCGTGCGCAGCCACGGCGGCAAATAGGTAATTCTCGAATGCGACGTGCTGAGCGGGAACGATCATGTCATCGATCGTGTCCAGCTTGTTGTCACTGTAATAACGGCCCAGCACCCAGGTGATGCGGTAGCCGTCTCCGAACCGCGTCTTGAGCAACCAATCGAGCCCCCAGCGGGCTTCCTCCAACACGCGAGCCTGGAGGTCAGGCCGCAGGTTCCGCTCGCGCAATTGTTCGTAGATCCGCAGCATGGAGTACACCGCCACGCCCGTGCGGTGCGATCCCTGGCTCAGATCCCCTGCGTCGTGCCAGCCGCCGTTAATGATCTTGACCTGCCCGTTGTGCGTGCCGCGCCAGTCCTGGTGGCAGAACCGGTGGATGCCGGGAACATCGAATCCGCAGCGCTCGGCATAGAAGAAGTTGAGCGTCTTCTCGATGGTTTCGTACCAGAGGTCGTCGGAAATCGTGAACGGGCGCCCGCTCGCCCTGCCGCAACGGAGCAGATAACGGCCCGGTTTGGAAAAGCTGGTGAAATCCAGCACGTGGAACCTTCCGCGTGCATTCTCTACGGGCTTCACCGGAAAGCTGGCGGCTACGCGACCCGAAGAAGCTTCCACCACGTCGAAGGCGGCGGCGCTGGCGGCGGATGCGATGCCCAGTTTCTCCGACGATGGCCGGTAGCCCACGTGGTTGTATGCAATCCGGTCTTCGGCCACTTCCCACCCCTCGTACGGCTCCGGATCGACGCGCTGCAGCTCCAGGCGATCGAAATCATAAGTCACCACACCATCGTCCTCGGGGTCGTGTCCCCGGAGTGTCTGCGAAATGAGGATCGATGTGATTCGCTCCCGTGAAAGGTCGGGAATCTCCCAGACCACCTGTTGCCACTTGCCGGGGACGAGGTCCTGAACGTGGTGGGAGGGGTTAGGCTCCAGGGCGGCGGGGGTCATTCCCTCCCACTCGACGCGCAACCTGAATGAGTAAGTCCGCATGGAAGCCGGGTGAACATAAACCCAAATGGACAGCCGGTTGAACCGGCGCCAATCGCGAGGCTTGTCGAAGGCGAGACGCGCGATCGAGACCCCACCTTGTTCGCCCGTGAACGTGCCGTTCTGATAATTGGCCTTCAGGTGGGCTTCGTCGCGCAACTGGGTCTGGAAGCGGAGGGAACGCTTCCCGTCGATGGCGCGGTCGGTGGTGTAGGTAAGCGTACCTATGCCCGACATGCGCCACCCGCGGTCAGTCTCCATGTCGTCGAGAAGCACCGATTCGTGCACCGGCTTCGACAGGTACCGGTACATCATCGAGTCCTCGTATCGCGCTTCGAGCAACGGCCGCCGCGGCCATTCGCCGCCGGTCTGAGCTTCACCCGGCCAACTCAGAAGAAAAGCACTACAGAACGCCAGCAGACTTAGCCTCACGGTTCGCTCCTTGCCGGGGAGTCCTTTGCGACCTTCCCGGCATAGACAGTCTGCGGCATTCCGGCCGCTATGGCAAGACTGCCGGGGACGGGTCTAGAACCGTCCGTCCCCGTGGTCCCTACTTAGGCGACGCTGCAGTGTTACCCTGGCGGACTTCAAAGACCTTGTATCCGAAGGCCGGAAGCTCGGTTTGCAGCGTACCGTCGGTCAATGCGCTCCAGGGTAGCGTCTTCGCTTGCCCCGAGGTTGTGTCTTTCACCGTCACTGAAGCGGCCGGGGCGAAGCCCAACAATTCCGGCTTCACCGTCCACATGATGTTGGCACGAGGCTGCTCGTCGGTATTGGAAACCACCACCAGGGCCTGGTTCGCGGAGGCGTATACCGCGCCGTAAACATCCGGCCAGCTGGTGTGTACCGCACCCGAAGCGGCATTGTGCAAACGGTAGTCCTCCAGACGGTACGGCTTGAACGCGCGGAAGAGCTTAAAGGTCTCCTCGGCCACCGGCCCATCCTGGCCGGACCAGGGGAACAGCCCGAACACCACTTCCTGCGCGATGTTGTTCTGGTTCCGCTCGAGCGGCCGGTCCTTCCTGTAGGACGGACACGGCGAGCGTGGCACCGCCTCGGCGAGTACTGTCATCAGGGCCATGTCCTCCATGCGCGGCAATCCGCTGACCTGGGAGTTCTCCTCCATGTTGACGATCAGGTCGCCGTAGTTCTCGAAGGGGATGGAGGCCAGCCAGCCGGATATGTGCAGGATCAGCGTGCCGCGCGGGGCCACCAGGCGTCGGGTCCACGCCAGCAGGTCGATCATGCCGTCCATACCGGTGTGCCAGCCCTCACGGTGTGCAGCGTTGCGGCAAGGCAGGTTGGCGCTCCAATCGTAGTAGATGCCGTCGAAGCCGAGTTCGCGGTACGCACGCTCGACATCTGCCTTCAACCGGTCGAGCCAGCCGCTCGCCAGGCACATCTGCGCGCCGAACTCGCCCTTCGCATGGCGATTGTGGATCACCGTTCCAGTGGCATCCATCGTGCGCTTCCACGCCTGCTCATTCGTGGCGTAGCCCTGCGACTTGGGATGAAACTCGTGGATCGAGAAATACGGGACGACGGCGATCTTATAACGGTGGCAGGTGGCGATGACGCGCTTCATTTCCGCCATGCCTTTCTCGTCGTAAGGCGGCCAGGAACCGTCGTGCCAGAAGTTCTCGTCCTCCACATAGTCGTTGTGGAGCCGGGCGATGTTCACGCCGCTCTCGGCCCAGTGACGGATCAGTTCGTCGGACGGCCACGGATGATTCCCGAAAGATACGTGCCGGTACTTGCGGGGCGACTTTTCGACCAGCCTCGGCAGGCCCAGGTAATAGCTGAATGTGTATGCGCCCTTACGGATGGATTCCGGCGAGGGCACCGACAGAGGCTCGCGTACCACGTCAATCGAACGGCCGTCCGCGCTAACCCGCGCCTCGAAACGGCCCAGGCCGGGCCGGCGCCCCAGCGCGCTCTCCCATGTGTCCAAGTTCAAGCCCGTGTTGAAATCCAGGCCCTCCACGTATCGCTTGAAGAACGCCGTGTACAGAGGCGGATGATGTTCCTGGATCAGCACCGAACCAGCGCGCGCGGCCTTGCCGTAATAGGTTCCGGTGGACGAAGCTTTTTCCGGCATGTCACCAGGACCGATGCGCCAGCCGCATTCATCGATGTCGGCGCGTAGCGACATGGAGCCGATGCCGACGATCGAGGCGCGGATGTCCGAATCCAACCGCAAGGTCTGGTCCACCTTCACCGTGAACGGCGTGATCGTCCAGACGGTCTCGAACCGGATGGGAGCCGCCAGCCGGCCGGCCGCCCCAAGCGCTCCCGTGAACTCGAGTCGTGCCGTATCGCCCTGACGCGACATCCGGAATTCGGTGCGAGGCGAGTTACCATCGCTCCACTGATCCACGTAGGTGACGAACGGGCGAGTAAGCAGGTTGCGGCCGGTACCCCGCGGAAACGTGACGGTGTCCAGCACCCCGCCGTTTGCGGTATCAAACTCCAGCCGCCAATGGTTGCTCGTGACCACGACGCGCCCGCCGGGATCCTGACGGACTTCCAGAGTGCCACCGCCGGGCGCGCTCAGGTCGATGGCTTGCGCGTATGCGGTGCTGAGCGCGAGCGCCATCGCGGGAATCCATATCTTCATTCGCATGAGAGCCTCAATTCGTCAATCTATAACTATTCGCTGCAGCGCAGGCCTTGTTACGATAAAAGGAAATCGCACCCATGGCTCTGCGCTTCTACAACACGCTTACCGAGCGCGTCGAGGATTTCTCGCCGCTCCAAGGTCCCACGGTTCGCATGTACACCTGCGGACCCACCGTTTACAACTACGTCCACATCGGCAACCTGCGTACTTTTACCTTTCAGGACATCCTGCGCCGCTGGCTGCGCTACCGCGGTTACCAACTCGACCACGTCATGAACCTCACCGACGTGGACGACCGCATCATCCAGCTCTCGGTCGCCGCCGGCAAGACCATCGCCGAGTACACCGAAGTCTACGCGCAGGCCTTCCTCGACGACTGTACCGCACTGCGCCTGGAGCGCCCCGAGCACATCGTCAAGGCCACGGACCACATCACCGACATGGCCCAGTTCATCCGGCGCTTGACCGAGAAGGGCTTCACTTACGAGCGCGACGGCTCCATTTACTTTAGCATCGCGAAGTTCCCCGCCTACGGCCGCCTCTCGCACAGCGATTTCAGCGGCATCAAGGCCGGGGCACGCGTCGATGTGGATCGCTACGATAAAGACGACGCGCGCGACTTCGCCCTGTGGAAAGCTCCCAAACCGGGCGAGCCATTCTGGGATTGCGGTGTTGGACCGGGACGCCCCGGCTGGCACATCGAGTGCGCCGTGATGGCCACCAAGTACCTCGGCGGCACCATTGATATTCACACCGGCGGCGTCGACCTCGTCTTCCCGCATCATGAAAACGAGATCGCCGAGGCCGAAGCCCTCACCGGCCAGCCCTTCGTCCGCTACTGGCTCCACGCGGAGCACTTGCTGCTGGCCGACGAGAAGATGTCCAAGTCGCTCGGCAACACTTTCACTCTGCGCGAGATGACGGCCCGCGGCTATCATCCGGACGCCATCCGCTACCTGCTCTCGTCGGTGCCCTACCGCAAGAAGCTCAACTTCACTTTCGACGCGCTCGACGCGGCCGCGAATGCCATCGAACGGCTGCGCAATTACAAGCTCCGTCTCGATACCGCGAAGTTCCCCGCCGGCGTCAACGCCGCACTCGACCAGCGCGCCGCCCAGGCCGTGGCCGCTTTCGAAACCGCCTTGGACGACGACCTCAATACAGCCGAAGCGCTCGGCGCGGTTTTCGAGTTCGTACGCGAAACCAACACCGCCATGGACGCGGGCGAGTTTCTCGCGGGCAACGTCGCTTCGGCCAAGGACGTGCTCGTGCGTTTTGACAAGGTGTTCGACGTGTTGGAGCCCCGCCTGGAAGCCGGCGCGCTCTCCGACGACGCGATCCAATCATTAATCGACGAGCGCAACGCCGCCCGCAAGGCTCGCAACTTCGCGCGCGCCGACCAGATCCGCGGCGAGTTGCTCGAAAAGGGCATCATCCTTGAAGACACCAAGGACGGCGTCCGCTGGAAACGGAAATAGCATGAAGTTCCACACGAAGGCAGTTCACGCCGGCGACCGCAAGCGCTTGGGTCCGGATACGCCGGTCACCACACCCATTTACACTGCGGCCAGTTATCTGCACGATTCCACCGCCCGGCTGGACCGCATCTTCGGCCACACCGAGCACGGCTACGCTTACCAGCGTTACGACAACCCCACCAACGCCGCACTCGAGGAGCAAATCACAGCGCTGGAGAACGGCCACGGCACGCTCACTTGCGCCTCCGGCATGGCCGCCCTGCAGATCGCCGTGCTGGCGGCCTGCGCCACGCGCCCGAAATCCGTGCTTTGCGCGGAAGCCATTTACGGCGCGACGATCCGTATGCTCGACAGCGTGTTCGCGCCGCTCGGCTTCGCCGTACACTACGTCGACGCCTGCGATCCGGCCGCGGTTGAAACCGCCATCGACCAACACAAACCCGGCTGCGTGCTGGTCGAGACCATCTCCAACCCGCTGCTGCGCGTTTGCGACATCGAGCGCTTGGCCGTGCTGTGCCGCAAAGCCGGCGCGGCGCTTGTCGTCGATAACACTTTCGCCACGCCCCTACTGATGCGTTCGCTCGAACTCGGCGCGCACCTGGTAGTACACTCGCTCACAAAGTTCCTGGCCGGGCATGGCGACGTGCTGGGCGGCGCTGTCATTAGCGACGAGGAGCACTTCGAACCGGTGCGCCAGCTTTCCCGGACCTGCGGGCCGGTGTTGGGCCCCTTCGAGGCCTATCTCACTATGCGTGGCATCAAGACGTTCCCGCTGCGTATGGAGCGCCAGTGCGCAAACGCCCGATCTCTCGCCGCCTGGCTTCGCAATCACCCCAAGGTGGAGCGCGTGTTTTATCTGGACGACCCAGCGCACCCCGACGCCGCCGTCATCCGCCGCCTGCTCCCCGAGGGCCTCTACGGAGCCATGGTCAGCTTCGAGATCCGGGGCGCGCAGCGCGACGGCATCTTTGACTTTCTCGACCGGCTGAAGCTCGTGGTCCGTGCCACGTCTCTTGGCGACGTGCACACTATGGTGCTCTACCCGATGATGAGCTCGCACCGTGAAGTGCCGCCTGACCTGCGTGACCGCATGGGCATCCGCGAAAATCTGGTGCGCCTGTCCACAGGCATCGAGGATATGGAAGACGTCGAGGCCGACCTCGACCAGGCCCTGGCCTGAAACCCTACGGCCGCTGGAAACCGGGTAGTCGCGAGATCAGGTTCAGGAACACGCGCGCGTGGTCGTCCCAGAAGTCCCACGAGTGTATGCGCGGTGAAATCTCCCGGTACTCGTACTGCACGCCCTTCTTCGCCAGCAACTCGACGAATGCGCGGTTCTCGGCGATAAGGAAATCCTGCCCTCCGCAAGCCACGTAGATGAACGGCATCTCCGCGAGCGGCACTTTGTCCAATAACAAGAACGGGTCGTGATCCTTCCGTGTCTGGGAGCCCGGCTCGCCGAACAGTGCTTCGATCTCAGGCCGTCTCCGCAAGGGGCGCCCCGTATCCGGGGCAGCCTCCGGCCAGTCGTGCGCAATACCCAGCGCCCCGCTGAACGCGCCGATGGCCCCGAAGCGCTTGTAATTCTTTAGACCCAAGAACATGGCGCCATAACCGCCCATGGAAAGACCAACGATGGCCCGCGACCGTCTCACCGGCAGTGTGCGGTAGTGCGAGTCCACATAGTCCACCACGTCCTTCACGATGAAGTCCTCGAACTTCGCCTTCGGGTCCGATGCGCTATTCACATAAAAACTCTTGGAGCCGTCCGGCATCACGACGATCACGTCATGCCGGTTCGCATACGCCGCTATGTTCGACCTGAGCGACCACATCATGTGGTTGTCACCCAGCCCGTGAAGCAAATACACGACACCGTAGCGCCGCGCCGATTTCTCGTAGTCCCGCGGCAGCAGGATGTTCACCATCCGCTCCTCGCCAAGCGCCGCGCTCTGGAACTGCACGGTCTGGACGTTCGCGGACGCCACGCCGGTAGGAGTTTGTGCAATCACTGCCGGCGCCGCCGCCAGCACCAGGGCCAGAATCATCGTTCTCGCAGACATAGAACTGATATGGTAGCGCTTCCGCTTACCGCAGCGGCGTCAGTTCGACGTCGTCCACCCAGGCCGTGCCGCGGATCTTGTTGTCGAACTTCATCGAAGCTTCCCGCACCACCTGGACGCTCAGCAGGTTCGTCCCCGCTGGCACGTGGATCGTACGGCTCACCTCGGTCCAACCGCGGCTGCCTGTGTAACCATCCGTAATCGCCTCCAGCCGCCCCGGCGCCGCCGTGTCCGCGATGCGGAACCGCACGCCCTGGTCCGTAGTGATCCCGTCGGTCTTCAGGAACGCCCTGAACCGGTAGGCACCCGGCTGCACTACGACGAGTTGCGACGCGTGATCGAACGCCACGTTCGCCTCGCCTAGGAAATCCAGGCGGAGGGAGCCCTCCCCCCGGTGGGCCTCCCCACCCACCCGTTGCACCTTGGCCCCGTCAGCCTGCCGCAGTCTCCAGTCCAGGGGGGCGGGGGTGGACTCCTCCTCGAAGCCGCCGTTGTAGACCCGGTCCGCGTCGGGGTAGGCCCCGCGCCTCTTTCCCAGGTGTCCGGCCCAGGTGGCTGCCGCGCCCGCGTAGTCGTGCCGGGCCAACAGTTGATCCACGTACGCGGAGGCCAGCTTGTCGTCCGTCCACCCGCGCCCAGCCAGCCACTGCCACACGGTTCTTAGTTCGTCCGCCGGCGCGCCTCCCAGCCGGTGCCGGAAGTACGACGTCCCGGCCCGGCTCTCCACCGGCATGCCCTTGGCCAAGACGTCCTTCACCGGGATGCTCATGCGGTCGTAGAGGGCGAACACCACGGCGTCGTAGTCCGGGATCAGGGCCAGGATGCGGCGGCCGTAGCTCATGGCGGCGGCTGGCTCGTCCAGGGCAAAGTGGAAATTGGCCGCGCGGATCAGGATGGGAGGGATGTTGGGCCCCAGCTCCGCGGCTCGCGCCATGCAGGCCCGGGCCTCCCGTGTGCGCTCCGCGGCAAGGTAAGTCTCGCCAAGAGCCGCCCAGCGGTAGGCGGAGGAGGGGTCGCGGCGTACGGCTTCCCGCAGAAGCTGCCCGGAACGTTGCGGGGCGTCGGCCGCTTCCGCTTCCAGGACCAACGAGGGCGTCAGGAAACGAAGCGACGCCGGAGGGTCACCGTTTTCGACGCCCACGGCGAACAGCCACCCTGCCAGCGATCCGGCCAGCAGAAGGAGAGCCGCAATCAGCGATACCAGCCGCATTGAAGGCTATTGTACAGAAACATTCTACTGTAACGTAACAATGCCGTAGTACTTTTGTCTAACAGATTCCTTGACGCCGGGAATTCCAGGTGGTAGGTTTGATATTTCGCTGTAGTCCACTGGATTAAGCAATCCTAGTAGTTGGGACTGAGAGGGCGGTAGCTTGCCTCCTCTCCTGCTGCCACCGCCTGATGGTCAGTCTCCCTACAATAACTAGTACGCCCGTGCGCCCTTGGTTCGCTCTCCAAGTTCGCGCCAGGCACGAAAAGAACGTAGCGTCCTTCCTTCACGGCAAGGGGTACGAGGAATTCCTCCCCCTCTACCGCAGCCGGCGCCAGTGGTCCGACCGCACCAAGGTGGTGGACCTCCCCCTCTTCTCCGGCTACGTTTTCAGCCGTTTCGATCCCCTCCACCAGCTCCCCATCCTCACCATCCCGGGCGTACTGTCCGTGGTGGGCTTCGGGAATGGGCCCATACCCGTAGACCCCGCCGAGCTGGACGTAATTCACCGCATTACGGACGCCGGCACGGAGGCCGAGCCCTGGCCGTTCCTCGAAGAAGGCCAGCGCGTGCGCGTAGATCACGGGCCGCTCGCGGGCGTCGAAGGGATTCTGCTCAAGGCCCGCAGCCAGTCCCGCCTCGTAGTTTCAGTAAGTCTGTTACAGCGTTCCGTCGCGGTACAGGTAGACCGGGACGCCATTTCACCCATTTTGTAGCAAGCCATGACCGTCGCAAAACGCAAGAACCGCATGATCAGCTTCCGTCTCTCCGACGAGGAGTACGAGCACCTTGTCAATCTCTGTGAAACGCAAAGCGCGCGTAGTCTTTCGGACCTGGCCCGCTCCGCCATGCAAAACCTCATTGCGAACGGCGGCGTGAATGGCGGCGGCGACGGCATCGAAGAGCGGCTCACCCACTTGGACGGCCGCGTCAGCGCGCTGGACCAAGCTGTAGAGCGCCTGGCGCGCCTGGTCTCGGACGACGGAGGGCCCGGCAAATGAAACTGCTGCTCCTCGTCGCAATCACAACGCTCCTGACAGCCGGGGAGCCCACCGCCGCCCACTACGTACTGGGCCCCGGCGACCAGTTGCTGATCCGGGCGATGGACGTGGACGAGATCAGCGACAAGCCGGTTCGCATCGAATCGAGCGGCCTCATCAACCTCGCGATGATTGGACGGCTGAAGGCCGCGGGGCTCACCGTCGAGCAGTTGGAGGCCGACATAGCCGGGCGGCTCAAGAAGTTCGTCCAGGAGCCCCAAGTGTCGGTGGCGGTGACGGAATTCCGGAGCCAGCCGGTGAGCCTGCTGGGGGCGGTGGCACAGCCGGGGGTACACCAGCTCCAGGGCCGGAAGACCCTGTTCGAAGTCCTCTCGCTCGCGGGCGGGCTACGGCAGGACGCCGGGCACAGCATCAAGATCACCCGGCTGAAGGAAAACGGCCCCATTCCGCTACCCGACGCCAAAAGCGACGAGACCGGGCGGTACAGCGTGGCCTCGGTGAACGTGAAATCAGTTGTCGAGGCGCGCAATCCGCGTGAGAATATAGTGGTCATGCCCAACGACGTCATCTCGGTGCCCCGGGCGGAGATGGTGTACGTCGTCGGGGCGGTAAAGCGCTCCGGCGGATTCGTCCTGCAGGAGCGGGAAGACATGACGGTCTTGCAGGCGCTTTCGCTGGCCGAAGGCGCGGAACGCACGGCCGCCGCGAAGAGGGCGAAGATCCTGCGCTCCGCTCCCAACCAGTCCGTGCGCCAGGAGATCCCGGTCAACCTGAAGGAAATCCTCGCGGGCAAGGCCGCCGACGTGCCGATGCGCGCCGACGACATCCTGTTCGTTCCATCGAGTCTCGCGCGCAGCGCCAGCGTCCGCGCGGCGGAGGCGGCGGTGCAGATCACCACCGGCCTCGTAATCTGGCGCAGGTAACCGCCATGGCAGACGATCCAATCACCCCCCGCCCCTCCAGCCCCCTGGCCAACCTGATGGCGCCCGCGCGGCCGGCGCCAGCGCCGGCGCCGTGCGTGGACGTAACAGCGTACGGCTACGGCTACGAGACGCCGGAGGAGGACACCCCCAGCGGGCTGCTCGAATACTGGCGCGTGCTGATGCGCAACAAGGGCACGGTGGTCCTGATCGCCTGCGTCGGCCTGCTCGGGGCGACCCTGTACACGCTGCCGCAGACGCCGGTCTACCGGGCCAACACGACGGTCGAGATCCAGAGCCTGAACGCGGACTTCATGAACTCGCGCCAGTTGAACCCGGTGAACGATTCCTCAAGCGCGGACTACTGGAGCGGCGCGGACATCAAGACCCAGCTCCGGCTGCTGCAGAGCACTTCGCTGACGCAACGGGTGGGGGCGAAGGTGGCGTCCCGGCTGCCGGCACAGCCGGCCGCGCCCACGTCGCGGATCGCCGCGTGGCGCAAGGCGCTGAAGCTCCCCACGCCGGCGGCTCCTTCCACCCCCGCGGCCAAGCTGGCAGCCGTTGGCGCGGGCTGCGACGCCAAGTCGATTGAGAACACGCGCATCGTGGAAATCTCCTGCGAGTCCACGGACCCGCGGGTGGCGGCCGAGTACGCGAACACGACGGTGGCGGAATTCATCGACCAGAACCTCGAATCCCGCTGGCAGACGACGCAGCGCACGGGCGAGTGGCTCAGCCGGCAGCTTGACGAGATGCGCATCCGCCTGGAGCGTTCCGAGGATTCGCTGCAATCCTACGCGAACCAGAGCGGCCTGCTGTTCACCGCCGAGAAAAACAGCGTATCCGAGGAGAAGCTTCATCAACTGCAGCAGGCCCTGAGCGCGGCCCAGGCGGACCGCGTGGCGAAACAGTCCCGGTATGAAGTAGCGCGCACCGGCTCCGGCGCGGCGCTCTCCGAGATATCCGGCGACAAAGGCCCGGCCGAAACTCAAGCCAAGCTCACCGACCTGCGCCGGCAACTGGCCGAACTCGGCTCGGTCTACACCCCCTCGCACTACAAGGTGAAGCGCATCGAGGTGCAGATCGCCAGCCTGGAGGCCTCCATTGCAAAGGAGCGCACCGGCATCCTGCACCGCATCCAGGGCGAATTTGAAGAAGCGCAGCGCCGCGAGCGGCTGCTGGCGGCCGACTACGCGAACCAAGCCCGGCTGGTAAGCGCCGAAGCCGGCAAGGCGATCCGGTACAACATCCTGAAGCGCGAAGTGGACACCAACCGCCAGCTCTACGAAGCGATGCTGCAGCGGGTGAAGGAATCCAGCATCGCGTCGGCCATGCGGGCGTCGAACGTGCGCGTGGTGGATGCCGCGGTCCCACCCAGCCTCCCGTACAAGCCGCGGGTGGGATTCAACGCCATGATCGGCCTGCTGGGCGGGCTGCTGGCGGGGATCGCTTTCGTGGTCGCGCGCGACCGGGTGGACCGCACCATCCAGGACGCGGGAGACCTGAACTTCTATTTGAACGCTCCCGAGCTGGGCGTGATCCCGAACGCGAACGTCGGAAGCGGCAAGCGCACTTACTATTTCCGCAAGCGCCCCGCGGTCACGCTGGCTTCCGCCTCCGATCCGCTGCCGGCGAACGACGCCATCCCGACGGAAACCGACAAGCCGCCGCTGCCCCAGCGCCTGGAGCTGGTGACTTTCCAGAAACAGATGTCCATCCTGGCGGATTCGTTCCGCACGACGCTGACGTCCATCCTGTTTTCGAGTCAGAGTGGCCGGCGCCCGCGCGCCCTGGTGATCAGCAGCGTACACCCCGGAGAAGGCAAAACGACCGTCGCCTCCAACCTCGCCATCGCGCTGGCGGAGGCGAACCAGCGCGTGCTGCTGGTCGACGGCGACCTGCGGCGACCCCGCGTACACGAGATCTTCCAGGTGACGAACGATGTGGGTCTGGCGGACCTGCTGCGCGATCCCGCATCCACGAGCAATGGAGCCGTAGCGGCGGCCGTCCACCAGACAGCCATCCCGAGGCTGTCGATCCTGCCCAGCGGCCTGTGCCAGATGGCGGCCACGAACCTGCTTTACTCGCGGCACCTGCCCGAACTGCTGGAGCTGTT
>JAJFUV010000094.1 GCA_021372245.1 Terriglobales bacterium | reverse complement strand
GGGCCGGTGACGTACGCTTACGACGGAGAAGGCCGCCGGGTGAAGCGGACGCTGGGCGGGCAGACGACGGTGTATGTGTACAGCGCGACGGGGGAACTGGCGGCGGAGTACGGCGGGGATACGGGAGGAAGCGGGACGAGGTACCTGACGGCGGACGCGCTAGGGTCGACGCGGCTGGTGACGAAGGCGAGCGGGAGTTCGACGGAGATCGCGGCGAGCCGGCGGGATTACCTGCCGTTTGGAGAGGAGATCCCGGCGGGAGTCGGCGGGCGGAGTGCGCTGTGGAGTGCCTCGCTGGGGATGGCGCAGAAGTTCACGGGGAAGGAACGAGGCGATGCGCTCAGTGAGAACGGGCTGGATTACTTCGGGGCGCGGTACTTCTCGGGGGCGCAGGGGAGGTTTACGAGCCCGGACCCGTTCAACATCCTGATAGAAGCTCAGGATCAGGACGACTTCAACGCCTACATCAGCAATCCGCAGAACTGGAACAAGTACGTCTACACATGGAACAATCCTCTGCGGTACATAGATCCGGATGGCGAAAACGTCTACGTTGTCGCGTACACCACCGGGAACAGTCATGGTGATGATGAATTTCGGCGTGCCGCAGAGACGCTGGCCAATGAGATCCGAAACCGAAAGGGCTTTGATCCCAAAAAGGACACCGTTCTCGTCCGTGGTGTGATGAGTAAGGCGGATTTCAAAGGTCTCATTGCCGACGCCAACAAACTGGACAAGGCTTTCGGCAAGGTTGAGCAGGTCAACCTGATAGCCCACAACCAAAACGACCGCGCCGGCGTTGGCCCGGTCTTCCACTATGCGCCGGGCTATGGCCACACTGAGCTATTCAGCCGAAGTGAGTTGGGCCAGGTCTCGGTGAACTGGTCGAGTTCAGCGACCGCCTGTTTCGTTGGCTGCCGCACCGCCCCAGGCTTCACGCGAATGTTTGGCGACGCGCAGGGCGTGACTTCACTGGGCTATGAGCGCTATGCCTACTTTTCCTCGAGCCGCTCGAAGATGGTGCCAATTGGTCCCACCGGCCCCGTTTACCTACAGGGTGGAGATGGGCCCTCCTCGAACGGACCGATCTCCGCTATTCGCTACTGGCTTGGCCTTGGGCAACCTGATGCGATGAAGGCCTACACCCCTGCGCCACGCAAACCTCGGTGACCGGAGGTCGAATATGGCCAGGAAAGGTGGTTTGAAGAAAGTGGTTCTCGGTGTGATCGCGGGACTGTTGCTGACGGGAATGTGTGCGCTCGTGATCGCCCGAAAGGGTTCTGCAATCCTGTATCGAAAACAACAGCCCATGACGGCTGATGGCGAACCTGCCGTACTTGTTCTCAACCCATTGCGTGATCGTGGGCCGGAGGTGGCTGCGGAGAGATTCCTCCGCCAGCTTCGCGAGGGGAACTGCCGTGAGGCCATATCGGGCATGCCAGGGTACAGCAACACAAAGACTTGTGAGCACGAGGAGCACAGCCCACTGTTCTCCTGGGATCTGAGGGATCGACAGGACCTCCAACAGAAGACGGAGCTCTTCTACCGTTGTAAGGCGGATGGCGGCCAATCAGAAGGTTCATTGCGCGTCTGGGTCAAACGGTTCGGCAATCGTTGGGCGGTAGCCGACTACGAGCGACAGTGACGCCCGCTATGGTTATGACGGTGGACAGTGATATTCCAGTCCAACATCTGTTCACCGGCAAGGAACGGGATGAGGAGACTGGGCTCGATTGCTTCGGAGAACTGATTCCCGTGTCTCACCCGAGGGGCCGAGGGGCCGGTGGGGACAGCCCGCGTGTTTCCATTTCAGGAAGCTGGTCACAGACGCTTTACCGCCCGGTGTCCAAAAGAGCACGAATCTCTTCGAGGGACTGACCGAGGGCGGGACCGACATGATTCTACATAAGGTGATCACGCGGATTGTGTTGGCCAACGGCCGCAAGTACAGCTTTGCCTATAACGAATACGGCGAGTTGGCGCGCGTGGACCTGCCGACGGGCGGACGGATCGAGGGTAAAGGGGACAGACGCATTTTCCGGAGAGAGGGTTTGCACTGTACGCACTTCTTTCATATGCCCCGCCGTCCCCGCGTGGTCGTTCCCGGCGTCGCCCATCGCGTTACGCAGCGCGGTAACAACCGCCAACAGGTGTTCTTCAGCGCGGACGACTACCGGCGGT
>JAJFUV010000079.1 GCA_021372245.1 Terriglobales bacterium | reverse complement strand
GAGAAGACCATCGAACAGATCGGACGGGCGCTGAACGAGGTGGGTGCGTTCGGGGCCGAGCACGGCCAGAAGATCCGCCTGGAGGTGCACGGCAGACAGACGTGCGAACTGCCGGTGATCAAGGCGATCTGCGAAGTGGCCACGAACCGCAACGTTTACGTCTGCTGGAACTCGAACGGCGAGGACCTGAAAGGCGCGGGATTGGAAGCCAACTTCGCCATGGTGAAGGACCGGATCGGAGACACCGCGCACGTGCGGGAACTCGACGCCGGAGACTATCCCTACGACCAGCTCTTCAAGCTGTTCGAGGGCATTAAGTACAAGGGATGGTTCCTGCTGGAAGCTCGCAAAGAAGTTCCGGACAAAGTCCAGGCCATGGCGGCCCAGCTCAAGGTTTTCCGAAGCATGGTGAAGTAGCCGGCGCCGGGGAACGTCAACTACTCAAAGTCACCGCATCATGGGACGCTCAGTGCCGGACCCACGAATGTAAGGGCCTTTAGAGCCATTGGGTAGCGTGGTGTCCTCATTGGTACGGGCTTGCGACAACTGCTGCTGGGTCAACTCGCGGGCTCCGAGCAAATTGGCTCCGCGCAGGTCCGCCGTATACAGGTTCGCTTCGCCGAAACGGGCACCGCGCAAGTCTGCGCTAAAGAATTCCGCGTTATTCAATCTCGCCCTGTGGAAATCACAACTGGCCATGGAGGCGCGGCTGAAGCAACTGCGGCTCAAGTTCGCATCAGTGAACTTCGCGCCGGCGAGCTCTGAGCTGCGGAAGTCGCAGGTCTGGATATGCGCGTTGCTGAAGTTGGCGCGCGGCGCGGAAACGTCGACCAGGCGGCAGAGATCCATTGTGGCGTGGTAGAGAAGCGCGCCTTCCAGGTTCGACTCGCTCAGGTTGCAATCGAACCACCGGGAATGATGGAGCCCGGCCCCGTGCAGGTCCGCGCCGGTCAGATCGCAACCGGTGAACGAAGCGTCCTGCAGGCGGGCGTCGGCAAACGAGGCGCGGCGGAAGGTACAGCCGTTCAGGGTGGCCTCAGCCAGGTTGACTAAACTCAACCAGGCCAAGTCGGCCTGTGCTTGCGCCAGCGTGGCGCCAGTCAGGTCTGCCTCGCTCAGCGTAGCTTTGCGCAGATCCACAGTGCTCCACCGGGAAGATCCCAGAACGGCGCCACGCAAATCGGTTTCGATCAGGATTGAAGAGGCGATCTCCGCCCGGGCCAGATTGATGCCGTCCAGTTTGAGTTCGCTCAGGCTGACGCTGTTCAAGACCGCCTGGACCCCGTGGGGTTCGTGCGCTAACCAGGCCGCGTGTGCGTCAAGGACCTGGCGCAGTGTACGGCCATGCACGTCCACACGGCCGACAGCCGAGTTTCCTGCTTGAGGCATTGTCGGATTCCTGTCTACGCGATCCATCTCCACCCTTTCTTATCGTTCACATTGAAAGAATTGTTAGGCCATCGCGTGTGTACGCGGCCGTCCAAACTGTTACATTTACGGGTAGATGCGCATTCTAGTCATCGAAGATGAACAGCGGATTGCGGATTTCCTGGATCGCGGGCTGGCCAGTGCCGGTTACGCCGTGGATGTGGTGGGCACCGGACGCGAAGCTTTGGCGGCCGTCCATACTACCGACTACGACTTGCTGATCCTCGACCTGATGCTGCCGGACATGGACGGGATGGAAGTGCTGGCAAAAGTTCGTGGCCGCAAAGTGAGTCCGCCTGTGCTGATCCTCAGCGCTCGCGGTGCCCTGGACGACCGCGTCAAGGGCTTGGAGTCGGGAGCCGACGACTACCTGGTAAAGCCGTTCGCTTTCGTAGAGCTCTTGGCGCGCGTGCGCGCGCTGCTGCGCCGCGGGCAGGCGGTTCCGGAGAAACTGCAGGTGGGCGACCTGACGCTGGACTGTATCCGCCGCAAAGTGTCGCGTGCCGGCGAACCCATCGACCTGGCTCCCAAGGAGTTCGGCATTCTTGAGTACCTGATGCGGAACAAGGGGCGGCCGCTCAGCCGGACCATGATCGTCGAACACGTTTGGGACATGGATTACGACGGCTTGACCAACATCGTGGACGTCTATATCCGGCACTTGCGCACCAAGATCGACGAACGTTTCCCGCGCAAGCTGATCCAAACCGTGCGCGGCATCGGTTACATGATCGACGCGCCGGATGCCACAACGCAGCCGGCCGGGAAATAGGGGAACATGTCACGCCGCACGGCTCTGGCTCAGTTCACGCGCGGCCTGCGCTTCCGGCTCACGCTCAGCTACGTGTTGTTCTTCACCGTTCTGTTGTGCGTCGTGGGCCTATTCTTCCGCCATGCGTTGAGCTCGATCATGGACAGCCAGGTCCGTGAGGTGCTCGATGAGGAATGGGCCGCGGTGAACGGCTATCTGCGCGTGGCAAACCATTACCCGCTTTGGTTCTACGACGAGGAAGACCCGGAGGAGAGGGCCATTGTCGAGCGGTTGCGACGCGTGTTCCTGCTGGCGGACGCCCAAGGGAAGGCCCTGGAGGTTTCAGGCGCCTACGAGGTGATCGGCATCGACCCACCCCAGGAAATCCGGGCCGCCGTTCAGTCCCGGCAGCCCGTGTTTCGGGTGCGGACCAGCGCCCAGGGGATGCCGTACATGATCCGCGGCGGAGTTCTCAACGATGAGCATCACAACTACTACGTCGCCGTCGGACGTCCGCTTGGCGACAGCCGCCGTGTGCTCGAACGCTTCAACCTGAGTTACTTCGCGCTCACGCCCGTGATGATCTTGAGCAGTTGCCTGCTGGGGTGGGTGCTGGCCGGACGTGCACTGAGGCCGGTCGGGGACGTCTCGCGCGCGGCGCAGCGCATCTCCGGGGAAAGCCTGAGCTTACGCATCGGCCTGCGCGGCGCGGACGACGAGCTCGACGAATTGATTCGGGCTTTCAACCTCATGCTGGAGCGCCTGGAGAGTTCCTTCGAGCAGATCCGGCGCTTTTCCATCGACGTCTCGCACGAGCTGCGCACGCCGATCACCGCCATCCGAGGACAGCTCGAAGTGGCCCTGTTCACCGCGCGAAACCAGGAGCAATACCGTGAGGCGATCGTCAACGCCATGGAGGACATCGAGCGCCTTTCGAACGTCGTCCGCGCGCTCCTGTTGCTGTCACAGGCCGAAAGCGGCCACCTGCCGCTGACCAGGACGCCACTCGATCTGGCCAGCCTCGTGCGAGATATCGTAGAGGAGTTTCAGATTCCCGCCGAGGGTGCGCATCTCACGCTCACTGCGGAATTGCCCGCGGGGTGCCGGACCGTGGTGGACCGTGTGCAGATGGAGCGGCTGGTTTCAAACCTGCTTTCGAACGCGGTGAAGTACACACCGGCCGGTGGCCAGGTGCACGTGCGGCTGGCACGGTGCAACGGCGAAGTAACCTTGTCGGTTTCGGACACCGGCCGCGGCGTTGCCGCCGAGCATTTGCCGCACATCTTCGAGCGCTTTTACCGGGCGCCGCAGCAGGGGGAAGGTCCCGAACGTGGCGCCGGCCTGGGGCTGAGTTTTGTCGCCTGGATCGCGAAGGCGCACGGGGGAACTGTGGACGTCACGAGCGAGCCGGGGAAAGGCAGTTGTTTCACGGTGCGCTTTCCGGCGGGCGCGCCGGACCTCTAGAATAAGAGATTAACGTCATGAGCATCGAGATTGCGCAACGCGAGAAAGAGGGAATCGTTATCCTTGACGTGAAGGGCCGCCTCACGGTGGGTTGCGCCGCCACGGCCTTGAGCGACTATCTGCGTAATCTGGCCGCCTCCGGCAAGACGAACGTGATCTTGAATCTTGCTGGGACGGATTATATCGACAGCACGGGGCTCGGCACCTTGGTGGTCTCGTACACCAGGCTGCGCAAGGCGGGCGGACGCCTGCGATTGCTGAACGTGAATCGACGTAACCTCGAACTCCTGGTGCTCACCAAACTCACGACCGTCTTCGAATTATTCGACGACGAACAGAACGCCGTGAACAGCTTCTTCCCCGGGCGCAAGATCAAGCACTTCGACATACTGAGCTTCGTGCGCGAGCGCGCCCAGGACCAGGACTGAGAGACGCATGCGACTGGTCGTCATCGGCGGGGTGGCAGCGGGACTGAGCGCGGCGGCGCGCGCGCGGCGCTTGGATAAGTCCCTCGACATAGTGGTTCTGGAGAAGGGCGAGGCGATCTCTTACGGGGCCTGCGGCCTGCCCTATTACATCGAAGGGCAAGTCGGTTCGGCCGAAGACCTGATTGTTTACACGCCCGAACAGTTCCAGCGGGAACGCAATATTGCGGTGCGGACCCGCGCCCGGGTCTCCGCCATACAACATGCGCGCCGCGAAGTCGTGATCGAAAGCGGCGAACGGGTGCCATACGACCGTCTGGTAATCGCCACGGGCGCGCGGCCCGATGCAGGTGCGATCCGCGGCGCGGACCTTCCGCACGTCTTCGCGCTCCACACGCTGGACGACGCGCGGCGATTGAACGATTTTCTCGTTCGCGAGAGACCCCGGAATGCCGTGGTGATCGGTGCCGGCTACATCGGTCTGGAGATCGCCGGGGCGCTGCGGGCCCGCGGCCTGGAGGTTACCGTGTGCGAGGCCTCCGGCAACACGCTCTCGCGCCAGGACCCCGAATTCACGCGCCTGGTGGCGGCCTGCCTCGAACGGTTCCGCATCGGCCTGCGGCTGAACGCGCCCGTGCGCAACATCGAAGCGGAACGCGTGGGGGATATCCCCTGCCAGCTAGTGGTGGTCGCCGCCGGCTTGAAACCGAATGTCGAGATGGCAGCGGAGGCTGGAGTCGAGATCGGGCACACAGGCGCTATCCGCGTGAGCGAGCGCATGGAAACGAACCTGACGGGCGTTTACGCGGCGGGCGACTGCGCCGAAACCACGAACCTTGTCACGGGGAGTCCAGCCTGGCTCCCGCTCGGTACCACGGCCAACAAGATGGGCCGCGTGGCAGGAGCGAACGCGGCGGGCATCCGGGAACGTTTCCCGGGCGTTGTAGGAACTTCCATCGTGCGTGTCTGTGGGGTGGCTTTCGCTACTACGGGCCTCTCCGCGCCCCAAGCCCGGCGCGAAGGTTTCGATCCGATCGCGGCCCGCATCGAAGGCCAGGACCGGCCCGGCTACTTCTGGGGCGAGCCGGTCACCGTGGAACTGGTCGCGGATCGCCCGTCGCGGCGCCTGCTTGGCGGAGCGGTGATCGGCGGAGAGTCGGCCGCCGGCCGCATCAACGTGGTGGCCGCGGCACTCGCCCAGCCTATGCGCATCGACGAGTTTGAGCAGCTCGATCTGGCCTACGCGCCCCCGTATGCACCGGTCTGGGACCCGCTGCTCATCGCCGCGCAGCAGTTGATCAAACAGTCGCGCGCGTAATATATCTGAGTTGTCTGCCTGTCTGTCGGGAGGCTTATGAGACGCGCATTTGTGCTGCTGCTGTTCGCCGCGTCGGCGATGGCCGCCGAGGGCGATCTTTTGCGACTGGGCTTGTTCACCGCCATGCCGGTGAAATGGGATCTGGAGGGCAATTGGCGGGTCTTCGAGAGAACACTTGCCGCGCATGCTTCCGAAGGTGTCCAACTGGTGGTTACTCCCGAGTGCTTCCTGGATGGTTACGTCACGCCGGCCAAGGACTGGACTCCGGAGCGCTTCGCCGCCATCGCGCAGGACGCTGCGACCAGCGTCTACATCAAGCGGTTGCGCGAACTTGCCGCGCAGTACAAGATCTACATCGTCTTCGGCCTGACGGAGAACCGCGGCGGCAAGTTCTATAACACGGCCTTGCTGGTGGACCGCGCGGGTAACATCGCGGGCCGCTACTCGAAAACGCACCTGCAGAATCACGACCTGCGTTACGCGCCGGGCGATGACCTGCCGGTGTTCGATACCCCGTGGGGTAAAGTCGGCATTCTGATCTGCGCCGACCGGCGGTGGCCAGAGACAGCGC
>JAJFUV010000052.1 GCA_021372245.1 Terriglobales bacterium | reverse complement strand
GGTCTGCAGCAACGGAGGTTCGCCGCTCACACTGATGGATTCGGTCACCGCGCCCACTTCCAGGCTTTCATCCATTCGCGCGCGCTGGTTCACTTCGAGCACGATATCCTGTCGAATCAAGGTCTTAAATCCCTTGGCCTCGATGCGGACTTCATACCGCCCGGGCGTGATGCGCGGAAATAGAAAGGCGCCGGCCTCGTTGGTAGTCGTGGTGTAAGTGGTTCCACGATCGACATCCTTTGCGGTGACACTGGCACTGGCGACCAATGCGCCTGTCGCATCGGTGATGGTCCCTGTGATACTGGCGCTGACTTCCTGCGCGCTCACCGGAACCGCCAACATCGTGACCACGGCTAGCGTGGCCAAAAACAGTTTGACTTCAATCATACGGTGCATATTCATGGAGTCTCCTGAGAGCCTTCCCGCCGGTTGGCGGTCGGCTTGGCTAAGTGCCGATAATGCCGGGTGAGGTAACGGAAGTAACTCGAGTTTTGGATGGATACACCTAGCGGGGATCCGCAGCACAGCGCTACGGCGCAGTCCCCAACGCAGAATTCACCGAGGGCACCCAGTCCTCGAGACATTTGACTAACCTGCTGGGAGGAAGTATACACCTGAAGCAGGCTATTGTCTAAAGCTATTTATATCGATCCCTGCAAATCGAATATTAAGAGTTCTTCATAATAGCGATCAGCCGGCTGAAGGCAAACTTGGTTATCTGTAACTATCTGACGACGCGAGTTGAAAGGCCATTGACGGAAACGTCAAGAATAGTTGAGCCACGTTCCACGTGGGCGACAAGCGGATTGGGCGTGGTGTTCGTGACTACCAACAGACCGTCCAGTTCCACGGCGGCGATCCCCTCCTCGCGTACCTTGAGGCGGAACGTCCGCGAGGCGAACTGGCGCGTCTCGGCCGCACTCGCTCCCGGCAATGTAACAATGACCGCGATTGAGCCGCTGTGCGGAGATTTGTTAAGAACGATAAGACGTGAGCGCAGATCTGACACCAGATCCACAACTCCGTTCTCCGACATCGCGTACCCCATGCGATCGTCCACGTTGACCCAGCGGTTTCCTTCGCGCACGATCGAACGCGATGCCCGGCCGTAAATCCATTCCGGTTCTTCCAGCAGCGCGATCACGCCGCCCAGAACCTGCGCCGTGTCGCCGTCCACCCGCTCCATGTAGACGCTCTTGCCGCTGGGAAGCGCCGTGAAGGAAACCACCTTGGACCGGGCGGCCTGGCGCGCCCGCAAGGTCACAAACATGGCGCCGTTTTCCGTGCCGTGGATGGCCGTCTGCACCGTGGTTTCGTCCCGCCGGACGGCGTCCTCGAACACCTTGCTCCCGATGCCCAACCGCCCCGGTACCAGAGCGCCTCGCGCGATGGGCACCCCGAGCCCGAAGTAACCATGGTTTGCAGGCCACACGATGGCGTCCTTGGCGAAGGGCGCGGTGACCCCCATCAGGCGCGTGCCCCAACTGAACGAACTGATCGCCCGCGGGGTGCGCGCGACGAACAGGCGCCCGTCCTCGAAGACGCGCGCCCCCTCCAGCTTCCACCACACCGTATCGAGCGGTTCGGCGCCCTCCGTGGGCATCCACATCCGGGCGAACATGAGGCCGACATCAAGTCCGGCCGAGGTGACCGCCTCGATGGTCTTGTAAGTCGGAAACTCGTAAGAGGCGAACATGCGGCCGTCACCGTACCGTGCGCACATGCGCTCCATGGTTTCCAGCGCCAGTTCTCCCAATGCGCCGGCCTGCGGATCGCGCGTGAGCCGGTCCATCTGGACCGCGGTCGCCCAAGTAAGCTCCAGCCGGTGCAGCGACCAGTCGGTGGATCCGGGGTAAAACAGTCCGCCGTCGGCCGCAGTGAAGAATTTGAGAACTTCGTACATTTTCCCGGCGTTAAAGGTCACGGCTTCCGGCACGCGCCGGGCGAGCAGACGGTAGACCAGGGCGTTCTCGAGATTCAGGCCTATACAGGCCATGTAATCGGGATGGACGAAACCGTGGTTTTCAAGCGTGAAATCCGGATGCACATTGGCGCCGCGGAGCCAGGCCGAGAGGGGCTTGCCTTCCACCACCCGCTGGCTGGCGCTGTCGGCCGGCGTCGCAAACGCCGAGATCATGTATTCGAAACCGCGTTCCCGCCAGCGCTCGTGGTGCGGGTGGCTTTCAAGAATCTCGCCCAGCAGCACTAACAAATTGGAGTTCCAGGCGTTTTCCTCGGCCTTGGTGTCGTAGAATCGCGAGTACGGCGCGGGCAGATCCAGGAACCGGTCGGCTTCGTCAATCGCCATGGCGAGCACGGCCCGCCGCAGCTCTGGATTCAACTCACCCCACATCAGCCACGCGCTGAACATCGCCTGCCAGGTCCAATACGAGGACTGCCATTCGTGCCCCCAAGGTTTTCCCGAAGCCGTGGCGCCGCCACCGGTGTAGTGGGCCGCGACCAACTCGTCCAGTAACCGGAGGTAGGTGTCCCGGGTCGCCTCCGGCTCCTCACAGTAGGTGAACTTGAGGCACGTAGCCAGGGTGAGCAACATCGAAGTGCGCGCCCGGATCGTGTATTCGGAGGGGTCCGAGAGCCGTGTGCCCATGTAGAGCACCTGCAGGAACTTCGCCTTTTCGCGGACCAGCTTTTCGACGCGCGGCTCCGCGCGCATGGTAGGAGGAAACGGTGGCGTCACGCGGTCGCGGGAACCCCATGCCACCTGCGCCCCAGCGCAGAGCGGCGCGGCGAGCAGTATGGCCGCAAAGACCTTCTTCAGATCCATCGCACTCAATTTACACCATGCGCGGCGGGCGCTGCCCTAAGGCCGCAAGCTTTCATTGGAACTATACTGACGAAGAAGATCCTCATGCGCACAGGCCCCCTCCTCTTCTTCGGTTCAGCTTTGGTCGTCCTTACCGCTCAGTTGTTTTTGCCCCCCGTTGTCGGGGTAGCCAATAACGGCGATTTCTCGAAAGCGTACGGGATGTTCAATCTCACCATGCCGGTGCAAGATGAAGCCCGGTTCGCCACCACGACGTTCACGTTCGACTCGCATATGTATTACTGGGCACGCTACTACTCGTCCGAACTGTTGCTCGTACCACCAGCATTGGCGCTAAGTGCTGTGGTTTCAAAAGACGGGGCTTTTGACTTGCGTTGTATGGGCCTGATCCACGCATCGCTGTTTCTGGTCGCGCTGTACTTATTCGCGCCCATCGTCGAAGCGTTGTCCGCGCGGCTCCGGGTGATGCTCTGTGCATTTGTACTGATCATTTATGGCGACGTCATGTATGTGAGCTATCTGAACTCGTTTTACATGGACGTCGCTACATACTTATTCCTGTTGCTCGCGGTGGTGTGCTATTTGCGCGTGCTACGGTGGCACCGACCGAAGGACTTTGCCCTGTTCGCACTGTTCTCGGTGCTGCTGGTTACGTCCAAAGCGCAGCACGCCACGCTCGGGCTCTGGATTGCTCTCCTGGTATGGCTTACGCGCCGGTCCCTGTTAGGAGAGCGTTTCCAGTTTCGCGGCATGTTGGCCGCCGTCCTTCTGTCTGTGCTTTCCGTGGGCTGGGCCGGATGGAGCACGCCTCCGGATTACGCAGCCAAGGGTTGTTTCACCGTGGTCTTCTACCGCATCCTGCCAGGCGCGCGCAATGTGGATCAAACACTCGCCGATCTGGGGCTGAATGCCTCCTGGAAGTCCTTCATCGGCATGCACTGTTATTCAGATGGTGCGCGCATGGAGGATCCGGCTTTCGTCCGGGTGGTACGCCAAAAGCTGTCATACGGTGTGCTGGCACGGTTCTTTCTTACTCATCCTCGTGACGCTTACGTAGCCCTGCGGAAGTCTTTGGATGAAGCCGGCCGGCAACGTCCTGCACTGGGCAACTTCGACGCTTCGGCGGGGCGCCCCGCCTTTGCCGAAAGCCGGGCGTTCGCTTTTTGGAGCGACGCCAAACGAGCACTGTTTTGGCAGCGCGGGTCCCGATTTCTGAATTGCTACTTGGCGCTTGCCGCCGCCACGCTCATGCTCATCTGGATGCAGCGCGAAAATCTGCCGGCCGGTGCGCTGGCTGCCGGGATCGCGCTAGTGGGTATGGCGAGCACGGAACTGGGCATCGCATCCCTGGCCGACGCCGCCGACATTCCACGCCATCACTTCATCTTCTATGCGCTGGCCGACCTTCTGGTTTTGACCTCGTTCTTTCTGGTCGCCGGCCTTTGCGCGCGTTGCATGGGGCAATGGACGCGACGCCTCCGCCACACTGTCTGGCCGTAATCCCTTTGAGGGCAGCATCTTCTCTGCAGATCATTGACATTAAACAGCCGGAGAGATTCCCCGAGGTCGCTTGGTTTGTCCTACCAGACGCATCGCTATGCCGGGTACTGCCAGGGACCCCTGTAATCGCGGCGCAGCAACTTGTTGGCTCCCTCATCGCCCACCACCACTTCCTTCGCGCCGTCCCATTCGACGCTCCGTCCGAGTTTCGCCGACAACATGCCCAGCAGGCTCATCGCCGTGGAACGGTGCCCGCTTTCGATATCGTTCACCGGCCGGCGCCCGCTCCTGATGGCATCCAGGAAGTCCGCCCACAACTCGGGAATGTTCTGCATGTCGGGCTTGTGCAGCTTGGGCTCTTCATGCAGCACCTGCTTGTTGCGATCGGAAGGGTAGAACGTCCACCCATCGAGCCAGCCCAGGTGGAGAGTGCCCTCGGTGCCATAGAAGTAGCAGCCGATGTTGGTCTTCTCAGCTTCGTTGCCGGCGTACTGCCGGTGCTCC
>JAJFUV010000035.1 GCA_021372245.1 Terriglobales bacterium | reverse complement strand
CAGCATGGACCAGATTGGCGCGGTGATCGGACCGCTGCTGGCGCTGCCGCTGCTCACCCTCTTCAACCACGACCTGCGCAAGGTGTTCTTTCTGGCCGCGGTGCCTGGGCTACTTTCACTCGCGGTGATCCGTTTCACACGCGAAACCGGCGCGGTAGCGCGGTTCGATCCCACCCGGCGCCAGCCACTGCCGAAACGCTTCTGGGTCTACCTGGCCATCTCCGTCCTGTTCGCCCTGGGGAATTCCGCCGACGCGCTGTTGCTGCTGCGCGCGAAATCGCTGGGGGCTTCGACCAACGCCATTGTCCTCTACTTCGCCCTGTTCAACCTCGTCACCGTGGCGGCGTCGTACCCTTCGGGCGCGATTTCGGACCGGCTGGGACGGCGGCGCGTGCTCATGGCCGGCTGGATCGTATTCGCGGGCGTGTACGCCTCTTTCGGCATTGTCGCCCATCAGGCGTTCGTGCCGCTGTTGTTCGCGATCTATGGACTCTATTCGGGTATCGCGGAAGGCGCGGCGCGGGCTTACGTTGTGGACCTGGTGGGTCCGGACATGAAAGCCACCGCGCTCGGCTATCACGCCTTGGCCACAGGCGTCGCCGTCCTGGGCGCTAACGTTGCCGCCGGTCTGCTATGGGAACATGCGGGCGCCGCCTATCCGTTCCTTTACGGCGGCGCGATGGCTTTTCTTTCGAGCCTTCTGCTCGCGGTAATCTAAACCGTCTTGTCTTTCGCGTAGCAGATTGGCGAAATGGGGCAGGCGGCACAGTTCGGCTTGCGCGCCGAACACAGACTGCGTCCGTGCAGAATCAACTGGTGCGAAACCAGGATCCACTTCTCCTGCGGGATGATCGCCATCAAGTCGCGCTCGATCTTCTCCGGCGTCTTCTCCTTGCTGAGATCGAGCCGTCCGGCGAGCCGCTGCACGTGCGTGTCCACCACGATGCCGCTCGCAATGCCGTAAGCCGTCCCCAACACCACGTTGGCGGTCTTGCGGGCCGCGCCGGGCACGGTGAGCAGTTCTTCCATGGTGCGCGGCACCTTGCCGCCGAAGTCCGCCATGATCTTCTTCGCCGCACCGATCACGGACTTGGCCTTGTTGTTGAAGAAGCCCGTCGAGCGGATATCCGCGGCGAGCTCGGCCTGGCTGACGGCGGCGAAATCGCGGATGGTCGGATACTTGGCGAACAGGCCCGGGGTCACTTCGTTCACGCGCTTATCGGTGCATTGCGCTGAAAGGATGGTTGCTACGAGCAACTGCCAGGCGTTCTTGTGGTGGAGCGCGCAGGTGGCATCGGGATAGAGCGCGTCCAGGTGCTTCAAAATTTGCGCCACGCGCTGTTTGCGCCCGGCGGCCGTCTTCGGTTTTGCGCCCGTCATCTTAGCCCAAATTGTCCAACAGCTCGGGTACTTTCTTCAAGATGCCCGTGAAGATCGGCGTGTCGCGCACCGTGTACTTGCTCGCGTCGGTCTCGCGCAACTCCATCACCAGGTCGACGAAATCCTCGGGGTGGTCGCTCTCGAACGCCACCACGAAATCCTGGTCGTCAAGGCCGAACGAGTAAGTGGTATTGAGCTTCACGCGCGGGTAC
>JAJFUV010000027.1 GCA_021372245.1 Terriglobales bacterium | reverse complement strand
CGTCGTCGTAGGCCGTGGCGCTGTACAGGGCGGCGGTGATTTTGCGGGTTTGGTCCTGGGCGCGGCTGATGGACAGGACGCGGTAAAGCTGCGTGGTCTCGGTAGTCTCGCCGAAGATGTACACGTCCTCGGGCAGGATCTTCCCGGTCGCCGGCGCCGTCAATGCGAACGTCGCATAGCTGCCGTTCTCTTCCACGGCGGTCAAGGACAGAGTCACCAGGGCGTCGGAGGTGTTGGACTCGCGGATCTGGATCTGGTAACTCTTGGCCGCCTCGCAATAGATCGTCTGGTCCAGGGTGATCGAGGTAACGCTCTCGCCGTTGGTTGGGGTGATGGCGGCGATGCGGCCGGAATACTGCCACTGCGGCACGTCGTGGCTGAACTTGAACACGTCGCCAGGCAGTACGGCGATCGCGTCCACGCCCGCCTCGAAGCTGATCGTGTGCGTGACCAGGGCGTTCTGCCGGAGCATGTAGCGGCCGTACTTGATGGCCGTCCGGCGACTCGTGCATCCGTACAGCGTGACGGCTGGCGCGTTGCGTTCGGCATCGGTGCCGGCGTCGAACCCGCTGGACCGGACCTCGATCGTGGTCCGCTGGTAATTGCGGTCCCGGTCCCAATAGGTGATTTCGACCACGTTGGCGCGATCTTCCAGGTTCAGGTAGTCAATCTTAAAGCTGTCTTTTACCACGTTGCCCATGCCGAACATCTGTGTCGGGCTGGCCGGCTGGTCAATGATCACGCCGTACTGCGAACCCCGCTGCACCACGATGCCATGCCCAGCCACGGCCAGATCCGAAAGGGCCGCCACGATGCTGGTGGCCGAATCGAAGACGATGTCGACGCGGTAGCCGTAATCCTCGCAGGTCCAGACCACGCCGTTGTCGGTCACCGTGTCGCCGTCAACGGTTGGCCAGGTTGGCTCGGTGCCGCCGCTTGTGCCGGCGGTGGTGCATCGGTAGCAATAGCCGGCGGGGCTGGTCGGGAGGATTCTGTCGCCGACAACATAAGCCGTCGCATCGTCCCAGGAGTCGAGATCGTCAGGATCTTCACAATACGCTGCCCAGGCTGCGAACTCCGCATAGATCAGGTCATCGGTGTCAACGCCGGCGCCATATCGCGTGTTGGCGAGAATGTCGTAGGCCGCCCAGGCGGGGTTGGATGCAGATTTGTCGGTGGGGGTTCCGGACACGTCAACCGTCACAATGTTTCTCGTGACTTTGGCTGTGACACGCGGCAGGCCGCCGGAAAGCTGGTCCGTGGCCAGGGCGCGCAGGCCGAGCAGTGCGGTGTTCGGATAGGTGAAATCATCCGGGATGATTGTCTGAGCGAATTCCCAATAAGCGGTGTTGACATAGTTCGTGCCGTTTGACGGTTCGCTCGCGAACTTCGCACGGACTTTGTAGCGGCCGGCGGTGAGGTTGCTGAGTTCGCGTGTCCACTTGTAGGCCCCCACCTTGGCGCCGGATACCGTGAACGGTCCCCAATCGGTCCAGGCGCCCCACCCGCCAGAATAGGTGCAGAACTGAAGTGTAATCTCGACAGACGTCTCGCTCTTGTTGCCGGCGGCATCAATGGTGTAGAGCCCATAGGGGAACGAGATCCCGACCACAATTCCGGCGATCGCGGTTCCTGTGAGTTCCCGCTCGACATAATCGGTTGTCATCTTGACTGAAGACCATCCGGCCTCCATCGAATAGGTGTCGCAAAACTGCGGGATCAGGCCCTGGTTGTTTGTTCCATCGCGGGCGGTAATTGCAAGGGTACCGGAAGTTGAGCCTGTATCCTCGGTGTACAACTCGACTTCGATGATCTGGTTTAAGCCGCTGAGGCGATAGTAGCGGTAAGCCGTTGTGTTCGTGAACGTGTAGCGCGTCAGCGTTGTGCAACTCTGTCCGGATCGTGTGTCGAGCGTGGTCCAGGAGGAATTATCGTTCGATCCGGCCAGGGTCCAACTCCACGATCCATCCCCGCAACAGATCAAATAGGCATTGGCCGCCTGGGATACGGATGCTCCGAGATCCAACGTCCACCATGGCGAGCCGTCCGCCGTCGCCTTTATCCAGTATCGGGTGTTATCCGTAGCCCCATCGGCGGCATACTGAGGAAGGGCAGCCGCCCATGATGACGTCATCCCGTTTTCGTCGGGGAAAGTCAGAACTCCTCGTGACGATGCCGTCGCCGTGCCGTTCAGTTTCACTTTGCTCGATTGCTGGGTCAGGGTGCGTGCAAAGACTGAATGGTGCTGATCGTTGAGGTACACGGCCAACATGTCGTTGTAGTCCGCGTCGAGTTCGATGGACAGCGGTCCCTCGCCCAGGGCGTAGAGGACGTTCAGGTATTCGCTGCCGTCGGCGGCCGCCTGGACGTTGGCAGCTATGACTGGCGGAGTCAGCAGCATCGTACCATAGATCACCGGGATGGCGAGCCCTTCGCGCATCAGGTTGGCGCTGCGGTCCCAGCCGTAGGATGGCGAAGACTCGCCCCAGTTGAGATTTGCCGCGCCCGACTCCATTTTCGGGCCGGGCATGATGGCGTTGATCAGAAGACTGCCACCCATCATAATTGATCCGAACACGATGGCACTGCCAACTGTCTCGGAGACTCCAAGGGCACCCCCGAGCATCGCGCCTAATCCAAGCCCCCAGCCGGCGGTGGCGACCGTCGCCACTATTACTAGCGCGATCATCGCAATCGTGCCGATGACGTTCTTTCCGCCGCCTCCCCCACCGCCATGCGGGCGTGCGGTGATCGCAATGCAGTCGCCAGGCCGCGGCGCCAGGCGTGCGCACTCCGCATCGGTCAGCACGCGGCCGTTCCAGGAGCAGGCCAGGTCAATTCCTTCTGCACGCGTAATGTTGGCGGCCCGTAGGTACTCGGCAACCGTTTTGCCGGGCGCATGCAGTACCAGCCGCACTTCGCGCTGCGTCTGCGGCTCCCACGGGTTCAGGACCGTGGTCAGAGTCAGGCTATTGTCGGGCTGCCCGTCCATTGATAATACCCCTTGATCCTGCCGTTCCACACCGGGGACGGCAAGGTGAAAACATGCGCGCCGATGCCCTTTATCGTGTGCAGGATTCGGCCGCCGATGCAGACTCCGCAATGGTTGACCAGGTCCGGGTGTTCCTCGTGCAGGGCCATGACCACAACGGCCGGCGCCGTTTCCGGTCCGGACCGGGTCCATCGTGGTGAACCGGCAGCGGTCTGGATCGCGTCGGCAATGTCTCGGACCGCGGTCGCGCCGATGTCGTAGTCCGGCAGTTCGATGCCGTACACGTCCCGGTACACCGCCAGGACCAGGCCGATGCAGTCGTAACCGTCCGGGCCGCGGCCGCCGTCAACAAACGGCTTTCCGATCAGGTGTTCCCAGGGAGCCTTACGCATAGATGCCCCCCTGCCCTACGCCTGGGAAGCCGCCGAACCGTGCCGAGTTGGAGCGCAGGCGGCACTGTGTCAGCGTCTTATCGCAGGTGGTCTCCCCGCCTGAATATGCGCATTCCGCACTCTTGAACCGCCAGCGGCAGAAGTCTTTCAGCAGGCGGTTACGCGGGAATCGCACTGTCCAGGGCGAGGCGGCGCCGATGAAGAACGTCACCCACATATTGTCCGCAGTACAGTCTATGCAGCGGAACTTGGCCTCAAACTCGGGATCCGTCTCCGCCAGGTTCTTCGAGTGCACGACACGGATGATCACGCTCGAGCCCACGCCGCCGCCGGAAGCGTCGAGGTAGCCCTGCAAGGCGCGCGTCACATTGCTCACGCGCAGGGCCACGCGCGGCACTTCGCTCTTGTTCTGGTCGTTGATCTCTTCCAGGTCGAAGGGGAAGGCCGCGTACTCGTGCCCGCCAGCGGTTGGCCAGGTCACGTTCTCCGTGTTCCGGCAGACTCGCAGTACGGTCGCGTCCGGCAGCGTAATCTCGGCCAGGACAAGCCAGACACCGTCGGACTCCAGGGAATTCTTGGCGATGTACGCTGCCAGTGATAATGCGTTCGGCATTCCTATGCTTCCTCCAGGACCACGGTAACCTGGCGCCGCGTGTAGGAGATGGCGGAGGACTTCAGCGAATCGTCCCGGAACCGCACGGTGTAGGACGCCGACGTCACCGGGTGCGTCCATGTGAACGTGAGGCCCTGGTTGGCGTCGAAGAATGTTTCCAGCGTGCCATAGTCGGTTTCGGTCATGGCTTCCCAGCGCAGCGTGGCGATCAGCCGCTTCTTACTGAACCGCAGTCGGGTCTGGACGGCGCCGTTATCGAACTCGGAGCGAATCACGGGGAAGCTGCGTTCTTCCTCGAGGGGGAAGTCGGGCTTGGCGATTGAGGGCCAGCTATTCATCGGTTATAATCCCCTCACTGCATCGCGCAGGCCCATGCGGTTTCTGGACACGGCATCGAGCACAATCCCGATCACATACTCGCCGCCGTCGAAGCGCGGTTGTTCGGAGCGAGCCTGAACCTGCTGGCCGCTCTGGTTCTTGACCTCGACGCGGATGTTCACTGCCTGGCCGCCGCCCTTTGACACAACCGGGATGGACTTTCCATCCGGGAGCGGGACAATGGCCTCGTTATACCGACCTTCCCCGACCAGGCCGAGCGTGGGACCGTTTACCACGCCACCTAATGCAAACTTCTGCACCGGTCCAAGTGGCGTGAATCCGCCCTGCCACACGGCCCCGTTGGCTGCCGTAGCCGACACGCCAGAGGCAACATTGACGTCGCCCGTGTAGCCGGCGCCGACGCCACCGAACATGCCGCCGAAGCCCGATACGGCTGAAGTGAGGATCTTCCGGGTCATCATCTCGCCGAGCATGTTGGCGATTGAGCGCTGGATGGAGGTCATGAAGCTGTTGACGTAATCGCCAAAGGTCTTGAGTTTGCCCTGCATGGTGTCAAAGAAGAAGTCGCCGAAGCCCTGGCTCATGGCGCGGGCCGTGTCCTGGGCCATCTGCTGGGCCTGCTCGAATCCGGTGCTCATCTCGTCGAGCGTCTTCTGCATGCCGCGGCCCCAGCCGGCAGAGAAGTCGTCCCCAGCGCGCTGGCCGATCTCGCCGAACTTGTAGTCGCGCCATTCGTTCAACTTGGTGCGGACTTCGCGCTCCTGGTCCGGAGTGATGTCGCCGCGTGCACGCTGTTCGGCCAGATCACGCGAACGCTGCAGGAACTCTGTCTGCACGTCGGTGCGTTCCTTCTCGAACCGGCCAGCCTGGGGCAGCGTCATCTGGCGGTTCAGTTCTTCGATCTGATCTCGGATGCGGCGTGCGGACTCCGATTCGGCGCGCTCGATCTCGGCGATCCGGGCGATGCGATAGTCGGCGACCAGCTTCGCATTCTTCTCAGACTCGCCGGCGAACACGCGCAGGTCGGCCAACTCCTGATCCAGGGCCTTGCGCTTGGCGTCACCCTCGCTCATCGTCAGTCGGTTAAGATTGCCGGTCAGGTCCGTCCGGATCTTGTAATTCTTCTCCGCGCTCTTGATGGCCAGATCTATTTCCTCGTCCCATTCTTTTCTTATGGCCTTGTTGTATTCTTCCGCCATCTTTTCCAGGCCGGCTAATTCATCAGTGCTGTAGGTTGTCGTTGTGGGCAATCCGCCGGCTGTGACCTCGCCTTTGGTGGTTGAAGGTTTTTTGTCGGAGGCTTCAAGTGCCAGTTTATTCCGCGCTTCATCCAGGTTTTTCACCACTTCTTGCAGTACTTTTTCACTCTCGGATTCAGTTCCGAAGAATGACACGTCGCGCTTTGCGAACATCGCAGCCGTAACATCCCGGCGCGCTTCTAGGTCTTTGAGTGATGCCTGGGCCTCTTCCATCTGCAACTTAACATTCGCGCGTTCTTTCTTTGCGTCCGGGCTGAGGTCAAGGCCGAGTTTGTTGTACGCATCTCGCAGGTTAGATGCGCGTAGTTGCGCCTGTTCGAGCTTGTCGTTGGAAATAAGAAACTCCGCTCCGCTCACCCAGGTTTTCAAGATTTCCAAGGTGCGAACAACCGGTTGCATCACGACGGCCATACCCTTAAATACCATCGCGGCAGTGCTGCCGATTTCGATCAGCATTCCTCGGATATCCATCTGGCCTTTGGCCGAGTTCATGTAATCGAGAAACGATTTAAGGGAGTCCTTCAACGCGTCGAACGGTCCCCTTTCCATTACCTGGCGCTGTATTTCCTGCCAGGCATTTTGGAGTTTCTGTTTAAGATCGTCGAATCCGTCAGCAGTCTTGCCCTGCTGTTCGCGCATCCACTCGAACAGGGCCTGCACCACATCGCGGCCGGTCACGCCTGCTTTGCCAAGGTCGTCCATTTCATCGGCGGACAGGTGCAGCTTTTCGCGCAGGATATCCAGGGCCGGGATACCCTGCTGCGTCAGCGCCACAAGTTGACGGTTCAGGCCATTGGCGCCGAGGTCTGTGGATGTGCTCAACCGTGACATTATCGCGGCGAGTTCTTCGATATTGCCACTGGCGTCGCCGCGTAGATTCCCGGCTAGGTCAGCCATGGCCTTCAAGTCTTTCATGGCAGGTTCAATGCCGCCGGCACGCAATTTGGTGTATGCTGCTGTTGCCGCGGCAAGGCTCACCGGCATGTTGCCGATCTCGGCACGGATCGAGGCCAGAACGGCATCCGCGCGGCTTCCGACCAGCAACGTCAATTCTTCCCGCATCCCCTCTGCCTCACGTGCGGCGTCAAGGAAAGATTTGCTTAGATCGGATATTTGTCCTATCGCTCTGCTGACCGCCTGCTGCATGCCCATACCAAGAAAGGTGCCGCTGAACATCTTGGACAAAGACATGCCTTCGCCATTCAAATCCCTCATGGGCTTCTGCAGGTCCTTCATGGACTTCTGCATGCGGTCCGTTTTGGTGGCCGCTTCCAAGCCCTTCAGTTTGTAAACGATATCGTCAATCCTCGCGGATACTTCGTCCTTTCCTATGAACTTAATTTCTGTTGCTACCGTGTCGGGCATCGTGTCAGTCCTTCTTGGTGTCCCTTGCCTGGTGGTCGAGGACAGCGCGTTCCAACCGTCTTAGGCCTTCAAGCACGCGCGGGATCCGCACATCCACGCCGATCCACGCTGCGCACTCCGCAACCGCCGGCCAGTCCATGGAAAGCAGCCCGAACCCTGTCGTGCGCCATTGTCCGCTGGCGAGGCTCCAGACTTCCCAAATATCCAAGTTTTCCGGACATAGGTCTGGCCTCCTGTCTGGACAGGTCACACACTCGCCGGCGCGTTGTTCTCCGCCGCAGGCATTGCAGTACTCGCGCCGCTCGGCGGTGTGCCAACGCCAGTACTCGATAAGTTTCCCCGTTGTTCCTCGGTGCCTGTGGTTAGTGCCCATACTTCCCGGACGGCAGCGTGCAAAAGCGGCACGGTGATCTCGTCCAGGTTCAATTCCGGACATACGACCTTCATCACTGCCGGCCCCTCGTCGCTCGGTTTCTCTGCCTGCAATTTCTTCAGTTCGCCCCAGGTCAGGGGTCGCACTTCGACCACCTGCCCGTGCATTTCGATGCGCTTCCTCGTGATCATGTCGCCTGTTCCTTTCCTTTTCCATTCACGGTGGTAGCGGGGGCAGGACTCGAACCTGCGACCTCCAGAGTATGAGTCTGGTGATCTTCCTATGCCTGATCTACCCCGCAATATTGATGCGACTCAGTACGCGGTGTTCTTCGCGTTCACCAGGGTCAACTGCAGTGCGGTGCCGTAGTCGGCGTTATCCTTGTACGCGACAAAGTCGAGCGGCAGCAGGATGCCCTTCGGCCCTTCGACGACTGGCCCAGCCATGCTGTACTTGACCTCGGGGATGAGAATTTCCAGGATGTACGCGCCGTTGGTCAGCGTCACCATGAGGCTGGTCTCGGTCTCGTTGATGGCCTTGGTTAGAGCGCTCGTCGGGCCGTCGTACAGCGTCGTCAGGTTGCCGGTGACCTTGGCTTGGCCCTGTGGCAGGTCGCCGCGGATCCCGGCACCGCCGATGACGAAGACGGAATCATCCAGGTCGAAATCAACGTTGAGCGAGAATTTCGTTGCCTTGGCAAATGCCGCGCCAGCTTCCTGCAGCGCCGCCTGAAACTTGTTCAGTGGCACGGAGGTCCCGGGCGAGGTCAGGCTGCTATCGTACGCCGTCGCCCCGTTGGCATACAGTCCGCTGCCGATGAACTGCATGTCCATCGTGAACTCGCTGTTGTCGTTCCCGATATCCAGCGCCATGGAACTGGCTTTGCACCCGTTGAAGTTGTGATAGTCCGTGATGTGCGCAAAGGCCTGTTCCAAGACCAGGCTCAGCATGTCAGCCGAAAGTTTGAACACATGTGCGCACACTGTGGTGATGGTGACTGTCGTCCCGGCAGTGCTGAAGTTGATCGGCGTGCCGCCAGGCGTCAGCGCGATCTGGAAATCATTCGTCCCCTTGTTGACCAGATAGTACCGCGTTCCCGCCGTCAGGTTGGTGGGCATGACTGCGGCTGCAAACGTGATGCACTGCCCGTCGAGTAGCCCATGCGTGGACAGCGTCACCTTGTCCGTATCCGGATCGCAGACCACGGCTGCAGCCGTTTTCGATCCGGTCACCACCGACACGGCAGCGCCGAACATGGCCTTCAGCCAATAGCCCATGCACACCGCGTCAACCGGGACCGTGATCCCGCCGCGTGCATCCTTGTTCCCGCGCCATGGTGCGGTAGGATTGATCGAGTCGGTAATGGTCGCTGAAACGTTCTCCTGCTGCGTCGCCTTGAGACCGAACTTCTGGATTGGCATCGGCCCAATGCCGTCAATCCCTGCCGGGTCAACGCCATATGCCGTCTCAAATGCCATCACCACCGTCGCCTTGGAACCTCGTGCCTGTGTCATCTCGGGATCTCCTTATGTTGGGTTGGGTTCTCTTTTTGGTTTTAGTATTCACACATGGATCAAGCCTGTCGGCCCTAAACGTCGTCGGTTTTCTTCATCAAGCATGGGCGGGCCAGTAGGCGATCGTGGACCTGCCGATTGAGCTGCAACAGTTCGCCGGAGCGCTTATCTATCTCGCTCATGACTATTGTGTGTGCCTGCAGGACGGTGTTGTGCTCCCGGATCAGGGCTATGAGCGTCTTGATCATCCAGAACAGCAGGCCCAGCAGCACGGCGCACATACCCGCGAACCCGCCCTGGATCAACAGCTCGGCAATGCCTTTGGTTTCCATCGTTATTCTTTCTTCGCTCTGCGTCTCTTCCAGCAGGCCCAGCCAAACATACGTACGGCGTAATACATCAGGTTGCAGCGCAGCAGGTCCCTGGCAAATTCCGCGCTGTGTCGCAATCGCGTGCGGTGTCTGTAATAATCCATGATTTCAGCGCGCGTGATGATGCGCAGAATGGTGTCTGCATCCTTGCGGTTGTACGGCCGTTGGGGGGACATCAGCGCCACGCCAGAATACAGTGCATCATGTAGGCAGGCGCCACGGCGGCAGAACCCGGTGAATGGCGTCCAGCCCAGCAGTGTCCAGCAGGCGCGCGGGATAGAGGCGCCGTCAATGACCAGGCCGGCCGGGATACCATGCTGGTCTGGTCCGACTATTACCCACACTTCGCGGTCAATGCGCACGCGGCGGCCGTCCGGTAGCGGGATCATGACCACGTCCCCGAGCCATTTGACTTGGATGGGTTTCGACACGTGTTACCTCACGGCACAGGCAGGGCCGCTTTGATTCCGGCCGTGACGGCGTCGGCCACTACGCCGCGGACTAGGGCGGTTTGCGCTTGTACGGCCGCAACGTTGGCCGATGACGTGTACTTGGCTACTCGCAGCGTGGCGCCTTTGCCGTCGGCGTACTCGAGGCCCTCAAGCGTGACGTCCTTGGGTTGCAGTAGGCTGGCGCCGCCGGGCAGTTTCAGGAGTCCGGTTGTACAGCCGCTGGCTAGGGCCAGGATGCCGATGAGTGCGAGCATTGTCAGTGTCGGTTTCATGCGTTGAGTCCTTTCCTGTTACGGTTGTTGTGCGGCGTCCGCAGCTTCCTTGGCGGCGGCCAGCATGGTCAGCAGTGTGTCAGCGTCGTACATCTGGCCGTCATAGGCAATCTGCGCGTCCGAGCGCACGGCTCCGGATATGGCATGCATCATCTCGATTGGCGTGCTCTCTATCGTCAGGCCGAACGCGGCCAGGATCGAGGCGTATTGTTCTTGGGGTGTCATGCTGTTGCCCTTAGCTTATGATCATCACTTGTGGCTGGTAGGGCTCGGTGATAGATAGGTATGGATCTTCGGCCACCCCGCTTCTATTGGCGTAATACACGCCATTGTAATTAGCGCCTTCGGGCGCATAATTCATGTAATCATGGCTGTACTCTCGAGCGCATAGGTACGTAATCCCTTCCGTGTTGACTTTGGATATTCCAAGTTCGTTGAAGGATATTTCATTAAAGGTGCCGTCGGCTCCCCAGGTAACGTGTCCGAACTCTTCGCCTGTGAAGGCATCGTAATCCGCCGTCGTGAGGCTGTCGCCCTGGGTTCCTTCCTGCACGCACACGTCAGAATTATTGTTCTGGTATGTCTTTGCCAGAAATCTCGCGGAAACGGGCGTATTCGCGGCGGTCGTGTCGAAAAGGAAAAAACTGCGGAAGATTCCATATGAGATCGTCAGTCCTACACCAATGGCATTGTCTTTTGTTGAATCAGATGTAGAAGAGGATGACCCTGTGCTTCCGTTGTGGACGGTTGACCAGACCGAATTTGAGAGGAAGACATACCCATCCGCCGTGGTGCTGTAATAGGTGTCCGCGTCGAGGAGCCAGCCGGCGCTCAGGCGTCCGTCGGTCGCGGCCTTGGCAAAAGCTTCTGTGCTGTCTTTGACGTACAGCCAGGAGTCGCCGTCCTTGACCAGCGAATGCCGTACGCACTCGATGGGCGTGCCATCCAGGTCGCAGACCGGATCCTTGGTGAGCGGGTCAATCACGGCCGGGCGGCGAATGCGAAATCTGAATCCGCCGTCAATAGTGCTGAAAATCCAGAACTCGCCATCTCGCGCTTCAACGCGCAGGCCGGTCAGGTGCAGGCGGAATACCACGCGGAACGTCGTGCACTTCGCCGGCGGCGTCAGCAGCATGCGGCAACGCTGGCGGAAGTTCCAGACCAGAATGTCGTCCGGGCGCACTTCGGCCTTGTTCCCGTCGAACTCCGCGCCCTCGAAGCCCCATTCGAGCTGTTCCGTGCCGTCCTGCTTACAGTCCGGGCGCAGGCCGATGAACTTCTCCGCGCGGCCATCCAGGCGCCGGCCCACGCTGACCACGTTCTTGGCCGCCAGGGTGACGTCGCCGACCGAGGCTAGGCGCTGCGTGGTCACATTGCCCAGGTCAATCCAGTCCAGGCCACCAGGGCCGATATACCCAATGGGGTTATGCGGGCCGCGGCAGTGCAGGATGCCGGGCTCAGGGCTGCAGGTTGTGCGGGATATCAGGCGCATGTTAGTCATGGGTATATTGCACCTCGAAGCCGATCCACTTCAGGGCTGCGTCGGGCGCTGCTTGGAAGATCCAGTACAGGGCCTTTCCGCTGGCGACAGTGGCATCGGCGAACCCGCTCGTGATGGTCGTCTCTCCTGATGCGGTATTGGCGGTTACGACCTTGGTGGCATTGGCGTAACCGATGAGCGAATCAGCCCAGTACAGGTCAACTTGTGTCTCTGTAGTCGGGTCTGCATCGCTGACCAGTTTGACGCTGGTGATAGTAATGGCCGCGTCTGTTTTGATCCAGGCGGCAACCTCATGGTCAACCCCTGAATAGTAGGTGCCAGGCGTCGTAATGACGCCGCGCAAGTATTCGGTGTGCTTGTGCGTGGCCGTGGCGAAGTCTGAAGCCTTTGCGCCGCTGTCGACGACATATTTCGAGACGTCAAAACTGACCAGGTTGCCGCTGGTCGCCGTGGCTGGGATGGGTTCGTATACGCCCGAGTGCGCGTGGTCGCCGGTGGCCACATTGGTGCTGCCTGTGCCGGTGTCCTTGGTCGCGGCATTGCCCAGGCCCAGAAGTGTGCGCATGGTTGCGTAGTCCGCGGCAGCGACGATGCTTTCCCCGTTCAGGCTTGGGGATATTCGAGCCCACCTGGTCAGGTCAGCGTCGGCGATTTGGTACAGGGTCGTGTCCGTGGACATGTTGCCCGCCGTGTCAAACTTGAGGAATGCCGTACTGGCGGGATAGGCGGAGGGTAGGTATACGACCATGTCGCTTGATTGGCCAGAGCCAGTATAGACAAATGTCTTTGCGCCGCTGATATCGCCAGTTTGCAGGATCAGAGGCGCCTGGGTCTTTGCCACCGGATCGCCGACGTGTAAGCCTTGCGCAAATACTGTTCGCGACTGAGACCCGTCCAGGCGCATGTATTCGTGCAATGTATCCCCATCCATGGCATAATAGCGAACGATGGAATTGTTGTCCCCCGTCGGGTCATCAATCTCGACCGTGCGCATAAACCGTTCAGTCCCATCCTTGTCCAGGACGCTTTCATAGTCGAGGATGTCACCGTCGGCCAGGGCTGCGGTTGTGGCGCGCTTAAAGGTGCGCTTTACGGCGCCGACCACGTTGTAGAGGTACTGACCAGTGTTCGCCACCCAGCCGCGCACGGTTAGCGGTTCGTTGGTCTGCTTGATAGTGGTGCCGATTGATACTTGAGTCTCGAAGCTGGTCAGGCCGGATACGGTTCCGCCAGTGGTCGGCAAGTAATTGTTCAGGTCAAATGACATGTACCCTGCCGGGTTACACTTCCAAAATCCCGTGCTGCCAGGCGGCGCTGGCGGCAGGATATAGCCGGAGTCTGCAGTTTGGCTCTCGTTTGCTGCCAGGGAGCACGTGTGGCCGTTGGCGTACAGGTATAGGAGTCCGTCGTAATCGGCCTTTGGATCGCCGACCAGCAGGCCGCCTGGCGCCACCACCTGAGCATAGCCGAAGTTCCCATCCAGGCGCAGGTACTCAAGATCGAAGAACCAAGATCTGACATAGAAGCTCTGGCAGCCGGTCGGGTATGTGGCATCCGAGACCGTCACGTCGTTGTGTGCATAGCGAAAGCCATTACCAGACGGACCAGGCCCGTAGAACGTATCTGTGCTTACAAGTTGATTGAGCGTGCAGGGGGTGCCCAAGCCGTTCTGCATCCGCCGATCAGCCGGGCCGGCTACATTGACGCAGGCTATGGTTGATTCCCCGGCGGCGTTTGCCTGAATGGTCAGGGCGAAGTTGGTTTTCGGGGTCGTGCCGCCCAGTATCTGCGGCGCCGCAATGCCGTAGCCAGCAAAACTCGTCGGCGTTTCTGTGATCAGGTGCCAGGGCAGTGCTGTGATGCCATAGCCGACGCAGGACGTTGGCGTTTCGGTAATCAAGTGCCATGGGATGGCCGTTATGCCATAGCCGCCAACCGTGGTCGGTGTCTCCGTGATGCTGCTCCAGGGTGTGGCGTCCGCCCGGTCCACACGGCCGTTGTTGTCTGTGTCATAGGTCGCCTTTGCCATATCTCCCGTGCCGACGATAATGTCGGATAGTGCGGCAAGCTCGGTCTCGACGCCGGCAGACGTGAGGGTGTGCACGCGGCCATTCTTCAGGTACAGCGACACATTGCCGCTGGCTGGGTTGCTCGGACTGTTGTCGCGCTGGACGAGCGTCAGCAGGCCGTTCGGCCAATCAAAGCCTGGCCCGGCGGCGCCCAGGACGAGCAGCAGAGCGCCAGCCACAATGCCGCCAGCAAGGAATCCGAGTATCTTCTTTGATTGCGGATTCTGCATGCGTTACGCTCCCGGCCCGGCAGCCGTTACTGTCTTCACCGAGCATGTCCAGGTTATCGAGGTGGCCGCGGCGCCAGTGCCGGTAAACTTCAGCGCTTCATTCGTATCGTCGGCGCTGACAACCAGAGTCCAGTCTTCTGCTGCCGTATCGCGGGCCAGGACCTCTGGCACGGCCACATTTACCAGACTCGTAGTGCTGCCTACGCGCTTGATGGCGCCCGCGATCCGCCACGCCTTGGTGTTGCCGCTCGCGTCGCAAGCCACGGCCAGGGCCTCGTATACCACACCGGTAAGTCCATCCAGAGTAATCCTCCCTGCCCCGGCGGTGAGCAGTTCGGTCGGCGTGGCGTCTGTCGTGGAGGCGATCAACTCCACATCTGCCCCGGACGTCCCCGGCAGCAGATCGCCGGCGGCCAGCTCTTTAAGCTCGCCGGCGTAAATGCAGATTGGCCGCTTGGTTGACGTGGTGTTTCTCCGGACCGCCTACAGGGCGGAACTGCAAACCTCACGCCAGGGTGATGGGTGGTTGTGGCTCGAAGGCCACTTCGGTCTCGCTGATGGCATAGCCGATTTCCTGGAGGATATATCCGGGCGTGGTCGGGATGCCCGCGGCTTCCACAATCGCGCCTGCCGTGCTGAGATACTGCGCTGCGCCTGGTGTCCGGCTGGTGAGCCCGGTAATGTTGCCCTCGAGGAGCACGACCGTGGCAATGTCGGCGTCATTATACGCTGCGAGCACAAACCCGTGCGCGCGGCGCCCGTTGCTGCAATCGGCCAGGCGGGCAGACAGCGTTGCTGTGTCGAGGAAGATGTTGACGAGGTTGCCGGACGACAGTGCGCCCTTGGCCTTAACGGTTTTCGTCTCGGGCACAATGCCGACCGGCATCATGTCCGCGTTGACGCGCCCATTGGCATCCAGCGCCACGATTTTGCCCGCGTCGCCCACTTCGCCGCCCGAATCGAGCCCTGCCACCTCGGTGAGGACTCCCGCTGCCAGAGAGACATACTTTGCTGCCGGCATGGTAAACGTTCCTTTCTTAGAGTTTCACGATTGCCGTTTGAATCCCGATCACCAGCGACGTAGCGGAGTCCGCAACGCCGATCTGTTGTATCCACGCGGTCGGAGTTGCCGCATTCTGCGTCAGTACGCCATTGGCGCCGCAGTAGACCGGCTGCCCGATCGTCCAGGCCCACACGTTGTCGCCCATGCGGCCGCTCGTCACGACGCTCACGGTCCCGCCGCCCGCGCCAACGGCTGTCAGGCTAACCCCGAGTGCGGTCCCCGCATGCGCTGCAGTGTTGCCGTCGCAGTATTGCAGGCTGCCTGCAGCGTCTTTGCGGACTACGCGCAGGGCGGAGATCGCACCCGTGGCCGTCAGAATGCTGCACGCGTAGTCCGACGCATCACCTTTGTCGCCCTTGGGACCGCGTCCGCCGTTGATGACAATCGTACGGCCGCCCTGAACCCGAACCTGGCGTTTAAGTTGTGTGACCAGAACGGTGCTCATGTTCGGCTCACGTCCGCCAACACGGTGATGTCAGCCGGCCCGAGCATGGTTTCGACCACGCCGTCAGGCCAGGTTACTTCGATGTCAAACTTGTAGGTGCCTGGTTCGAGGTCTTTGGTGCTCGCCGCCGGGACGGCAAACGCGATCTCGCCGTCATCCTCGTCTATGATCAACGTCCCAGCCGCGGTTGAAGCCGTCAGCATGATCGTGTCATCGTCTGCCGTCTCCCGGATCTGGAATCGTGCGGAGCAGCCGGTCAGTGCCAGCACTTCGAGGACGTGTGTCGTCTCGTTCTCTTCCTGAAACTCGAGGACCGCATTGAGGCTATCGCCCCGGAGCAGTTCCAGGTTTTCGGTAGGTTGTCCGCCGCGGATTATGATTCTTGGCCACACGCGACACCTCGATTTACAGCGTGACCTCTGCCCCGATCAAGTTTGGAACGTTTACGAAGACCGTCATGCCGCCGGCGATCAACGGCCAGGTAAGAACCGCGTCAATTCCGTAGTCAGCTTTTGAGATCGTGACGCTGTTGGAAAACTCGAGCAGTGCCGCATAAACAAGTTGGCCAAGTTGATCCGCGGCATACACGCCTTGATAGACTTTCAGGTTGTGGGTCCTGGTGTCAATTCGGTCATCGTGGAGCAGCCAGTCAATCTCGACCCGATATTGGCGCTCGCTGATGTCTTCCCCGAGTTCCGTTCCGCGCGGCCATGGTGTCAGGATCACAATGGGACAGTCTTCGGCGCCGGCAGGATTCGCGCCATCCTCGCCGATCTGGATTGTCAATTCTCGCTGGCAGTTCTCTTCGATCCAGGTCCGCAGCGCTACATTCGCCAGCAGAACTTCGGCCATCTTGTCGAGGATTTGTTCCAGTGTGATCACGTGGCCCGCCTCCTGGATGCCGTCTCGAGGACATTACGAATACGGCCCGCGACGATCCGGACCACTTCATCGCCTGTTGCTGCGGATTCAGCCAGAGGCGTCATGACTGGTCGTGCCGGCCTGATAGACACCTTCTCTTGTTGCACTTTTAGCAGTCGCCGCAGTTTATGTCCGCCTCGCGTAACTGGCCGCGATGCATATTCCTGGAATGGAGCCGCCGTCCTATTCACGCCCGGAGTCATCTCTTCCAGCCACCCTACCCGAAGCACGTTCTTACTCTCATTTAGCTGGTAGCGAATCAGGCCGGGAAGTTTACCGCCAAACTTTCTACCCCTAACGAGCCCCTGTGCCCTTCGGATCGCCAGCGTCAAAGGATGCAGCGCCGGCCAGGTCTGCCCCGCGACGTTGCCCGCCTCGAGTTCTTTCCGGATCCGTGACCGCAGTGTGACCCCAAGCGTTGACATGCCGGCCCGGAACTCGCGCGGAAATTGTTCAGCCAACTCCCGCAGCACCGAGCCGGCCGTGTCTTTTATCTGGACCTGAATCACGCGCGATTCCTCCGCTGATCCGTCACGCACAGCAGGAGCCACGCGTCGCCTTCGGGTGACGCCTGCTGTACCCGCCAGACCTGTCCATCTGAATCGGTGATTTCGTCCTGGACTTTTGGCATCTCCAGCACTTCGGAGGCCCGGAGTGTGATGTACGCCCAGCGCCCTGGCGCCCGCAGTAGCGCCCCGCCCTCGGCCGGCGCCGGTAATTCATCGACGATCGCCCGGACCGAGAGGCCGTTGTATGTGGCCGTCTCGTCGAAGGTGCCGTCAAAGAAGATTTCCGGCGCGTCGAGATCCATCGCTGTGCTACTCCTGAGAAGGGCGGGAATCGCCTGGCGACAGGCGGAAAGGAAGCAGGTCTTTAACCTGCCGCCAGGCGGAACGGTCAGGGTCGTCAGCTCGACGCGAGAACCTGGAACTTTTCCAGGGCGAGGAGCACGGCGTTCATCTTGGTCACGAGGTTGGCCACATCGGTCTTGACCAGAGCCAATTCCGTTGTGACTTCCTTCATGTTGTTCTGCTGCGTTCCGGCCAGGGTCACCAATTCGATGACCTTTTGCCCAACGTCGCTTTGGTTCTGCTTCAGGGCGTTGACAGCGTCGGTAATCGCGGTCCCCTGCGCCGCAGACGGATAAACGGACGAGCCGTTCCAGTCCGAAAGCGTTGGGGCCGTCACGGCCGCGAGCGTGTCGTCATGCGACCCGCTGCCGCCGGTGTTGTCGGTAAGCGTAACTGGCGCCGCCTGAGAGGCGACCGTGCCGTCCGCCGTGCCGCCGCCGTTGTCGGTGAGGGCCGTCTGCGTCTGCGCCACGTCTGCCTCATGTGCGCTGGCAATGCCGGTGTCGGCTTCGGTCTGCGCAATCAGCAGCACGTTGATGGTATCGGTCGCGCCAGAGGTGATGGCTTCCAGCGCAATGCCGAACAGTGAGCCGCCTGTCGCCTTCTTGGACAGTTTCGGCGTGTCGCCGGTCACAAAGTAAATGCGATCCCCGATTGCCACGCCGGAATTGCCGGCGTCGTTCACGGCTTTGACGCTCAGGTCAAAGACGCCCTGAGTTTCCACCGCGGCCATGGTTGACGTCGCATCGTAATCGGTAGCCGCGACGCCGTTCACGCCTCCCACAACCACCGGGTCGCCGGCCACCACGCTGGCGCCGACCACCAGGTTCAACACTTCGCCGTCTTGGATCTTGTTCTTCATCTCTGCTATCTCCTGCCGCTTGGGCTTTTGTCTGGTTCCTCTTGTCGGTCAGGGCCGGCACGTCGCCGGCCCATCTTCATTCAGTCTGCTCAGGCCCCGGGATTCTTGTACATGCCGCGCCAGTCAATCGCCTTGGCTGCGGCGTCAATGCGGACCTTCATCTCGGTGCCGTCCACGTCCCAGCCATCCTTCTGCTCGACGTACGGGGTTTGCACGCCGTTCAGGAAGAACACTCGGACGGTCTTTCCCTTCCGGGCCATGAGATACCATTCCGTCCCGGTGATCCGAGACTCGTAGATCCGCTGCACGGCGTTCTGGAAAATGTTCGCCTGCATGAGACTCGTCGAGTCCTTGTAAACGCTCTGGAAGAACGTTTCGGCTGTCGCCAGTTTCGATTCGCCGGCAAGGAAGAACGCCGGCTTGATGTTCAACCTGGTGACGCCATCGCAATCCTTCTGCGCCGCCATCTTGACGCGCCCGGCGTCATAGGTGGTCGCGGAAATGACTGCTCCTGACGCCGCGAGGTTATCGTGGTAGGTCGGCTGCTCGAACAGGGCACGCCCGTCGCCCATGTTCGCATTTGCGGCCAGGACGGCATAAGGCAGATCGCCAACTTTGCGGGCCGCGGCGTCGCCCATTTTCCGCGGGATGTCGGTAAGGGCGCCGACGTCGTCATTGATCACGGCCTGACGGCTGATGACGAACTTTTTGCCGTAAGTTACGATCTTGAACTGTTCGCGCATCTCGTCGAGTTTGCCCTGGTGGTACTCGTTGCCTTCCGGAATCTCTTCAAGGCTCGGGAACTCAGACGCACGGACCAGGGTGTTGGTCTTGAAATCCGAGACGGAGCCGGTATCGCACCAGATCATCCAGGTTTCCTGAACCAGTCCCCAGCCTTCCATCAAGGCTTTGTTGGCCACGTTGGCGAGGATATAGGGGAAGTCGCTCGATGTCAGAGCGCGGCCCACCATCTCGCGGATGTCGCCCGGAATGGCAATCCCGGCAATCCGCAGGCTTTCGCGCGCCATTTCGCGCAGGGCGAAACCGGCCAGTTCGCGATGGCCGTCTGCCGGCTTTTCCGGCATCTTCAGGCTACCACGAAGCGCGAGCCCATCAATGGCCGCGGCGCGGAACGTGTCACGGGCGTCACGGGTGATGGTCACGACCGGAGCTTTCCGCTTTGCCAGTTCCTCAAGCGCCGTGCGCTGGGCGTCAACGAGACTCTTGTTCTCGCTGATCATCCGGCTGGCGAACGCCTCGTCCAGGCTGACCAGTTCGGCCAGTTTGCGGATGCCAGTCTGGCGCTCCTGCTCCATGCGGACGCCTTCGGCGCGGATGGCCTCGACGTCAACCTGGGACGGAGTGGCCGGCTGGTTCTGCTTGGCCGCGGCAGCCGGAGCAGTCCCTTCGGGTTTCGCCTGGGATCGCTGCGTCAGTTCGTTGAGGAAGCGCAGGGCTTCCTCCTCCGTTGCCTCCGGCTTCAACCCGGCGGCAACCAGCATCTTCCTGATTGCTTCGTTCATCTCTTCGTCTCCTTGCGTTTCTTGTTTTCCGGCGTCTCCGCCGGGTTGGTTGACGCCTTCCGCCGCGCGGGTCCGGGTTTCCGGGTCCGCACCGATCGGCGTGATCGAAACCTCTAACAGTTCACTTTCTGTGCACACGCTCACCGGGCCGGCAAAGGTCCGATTCCCGATGGTCACCGTCTTACCGTCTTCGACCCACGTTGTTTTCAGTCGCCGATATCCACTGGACATGTCGGTTAGATGCCCTTCGCGGACCTTTGTCCATGGGCTTTCCGCCTCTGGCGCCGTGGAGAAGACCGCGCGCCCGACCAGTTCGCCGTTCTCCTGCCGCAGGTCACGCACACTGCCAAGCACTGAGCCGACGCCATATCGGGAATGGCTGTCGAGCAGCACAACCTGGCCGGATGTTGGCATGCGCATCCCGTCGAGCAGGACGATTTCGTTCACCACGTCGCCGGCGGCCGGCACGTATGATCGGACCGGATTCTCGCTCATCACTGAACACTCGACGCTGCGGTCTTTTTCATTCACCGTGGATGGCGCGCCGGCTTTGCCGCGGCTCACCATTACGGCTCGGAACGCGCAGTCATCGGCGATCAACTCCCGAGACTGTTGCTGCTCAGGATTTCTTGGTTTTCGTTTTGCTTTCGGCATTGTTTAGTAGCTCCTGCATTCCGCCTGGAACCGTCGCGGAGAAGATCCCGTTCAGCACATTGATGCCAGTGGATTTCTCGATCTCTTTGGCCATATCTCCGATGTCCTGCAACAGCGCCAGATTCTCTGATATGTCCTGGCCATTCTCCGCGGCCAGCCGTTGAAGGTTGTCGGCGCCCATCTTGACCATGGCCAGGTTGCCTTCGGCTTCCTTCCACTTGTCGATCGCTTCGATCGGGGGCGGGATGAACTCGCAGCGCCAGTAATGCGCCGGATCGTTCATGTAGCCGGGCAGGTCGAGTTTCCCTTCCATGACCAGGGCCGTCATGGCGGCGCGTCGGACGGGCCGGATGTACTGCGTGAAAAGCCGCTTCTGGTGTGGCTGTATGTCGCGCTTCAGGTCCAGCCGCGATCCGCGCAGATTGGAAAAGTCGAGCCCGGAGTAGTCCCCGCTTAGCAGTTCGTAGGGCACATCTGTTGAGACGGCAACCATGCGCAGAATCAGCGCAACGAACGGCTGGAAGTTTCCTCCGGGCCGATTGATCTGCGGGAAGGTGACCTTTTCCCCTGGCCGCAGGTATTCGAACATGGCGTTCTGCAGTTCCTCGAGGCGTTTCGACGTTGTGCTGTCGTACTCGCCTCGCGCCGTCATAGATCCAACCGGGTCTGTAGATTCAATCAGCCCGAGATACTTGGCGGCCATCTTGGCGCCATCTATCTCGGCGCCCATGTATTCCTGCAGGCTGTTCGCGAGCAGAATGCACGGCGTGAACTGAGTTATCCCGCGGAGTTGTCCGGGCCGCAGAACCTCAAAGCCGTGTACCACGTCGGCAGCTCCCACCCGCACTGACAAGCCCATGGTGCCGGACACCTGAGTCGCGCCGCTGGTAAAGTGATATGCGACCACCTGGCCAGTGTCGGCTCGGTATTCGATGCCCTTCCATATCTGGTTCCCCTGCTGTGCGCCCGAGACTTGGTAGTCTGTCAGCCGCTGCCCTTCGTAGAATTGGATGCAAAACCGCGAGTACTTCCCCGGCCTCGGCAGGCTGCGGAGTACACAAATGAACTCTCCGCCCTCGAGTTCTTGGCGTTTCGCCAGCCGCTGCGTCTCCCAAAACTCCATTTTCCCCGCCGCGTCAGCGTCTTCATTCCAGAATGCCAGGGCGTCTTCGATCTTCTGGTTCGTTTTCTTGTCGGCTTTGCCGTCGGGGCCAAGCACGCGCGCTTCGACGCGGATTCCAGTCCCGCATGTCAGGTTCACCAGTGCATTCACCGCGCGCCGGAAATAGGGGAAATCCCGTACAAGCTGCTGAGTTCGCGCGGTGATGATGGCCAGGTGCTGCCCGATGAGGCTGTTCGGGTCGCTCGATGACACGGCCGTCCAGGCGTCGAGGTTTGATGTGCCGCCGGCCGCATACCGATTTCCCCAGCCGGCTCCTATCCGCTGCGCAGATCGCGCGCCATCAATCGTCGCCTGCCTGTCTCGTATCAGCATCCGTCTGGCGGCCGTCTCGGGTGCGAACACCGCAAGTCCGCGGTCAATCGCCCGGCCGGCCGTGTCGAGAATGGACAGGGGAAGACTCATCCACGCCCCCCGTTCTTGGCGAACGTTCGGGCACTGTAGCCGGCGGCGCCAGTCGTTGCCGTCTCGATGCCGGCTTCGGCTTGGAGGTCAGAGCGAAGTTGACAAAGTTCCGCAAGGTCCGCACGGGCATAGGATCGATTCCCGACCCGAGCGGACTGTGCCCCGCCAAGGATGGCCAAGATTGCCGTATTGCACTCATCAAGCAGTGTTGCCGCGGTGGTGCTCATCTATCGGGAGCGTACGCGGCGTGACTGGTTTCCGCATCATGGATGCGGTGTTGTGCGGTGTTTTGCGGACCCCCTGCAGTGGGCACAAATAAAAAGGCCGCCAGGTATTATCCTGACGGCCTCATGGACGCGGCTTGGTTTTCTCAGAATGGAACTGTGCTGCTGGCCTTTGCAGCGTTCTTCCAGTATTTCCGTTCCTTGGCCTGGTATTTTGCTTTTGCGCGTCCGCCTTTGCCAGCCGTTCCGGCCCATTTTGAAGTTGATCCGCTGTCACGTGCCATGTTCTTCTCCTGTTGTTGAACTCCAGACGTCCTTGTTTCTCATCTTATTCCAGGTAAGGCCGAACCGTTCCAGGATGCGGTCCATCCATTTTGCGTGGAACCGGACGGCCTCCGCGTCGTCGGTGGAAATTAGCATCTGTTCGACGTTTTGGCAACTCCGCAGGTTGGCGCTACCTTCGACGACGCAGGTGTGTTCCGGGCCTTCGATGACTACAACCTTTGCATGCGTTCCGGCCACGGCATACCGACATTTGTCTCGCGGCAGGCTCGTGATCAGCATACGCCAGAGAGTGGTCCGGTAGTGACTATAAAAAAAGTCGCTCGTGATGAAGTCTAGGCTCGTAATCTTTCCATCGTTGAACGCCGTCCATAGGGCGTCAACGTTCTCTGCGCTGTAACTCAGCGTTGAGATCCGAACGCGTGCCGGTCCAGCCAGATTAACCATGGCATGTATGAAGTCGCCGAAGATGAATGTTCCGGCAAGGATGGCCCTGGTGACGCCTGGACCACGGCCATAAATCTGCTCCGCGAGGTCGAAGGCATGAGTCGCGCAAACGCCAGATTCATGCTCCATGATCCGACGCGGTTTCGACAGTTCGTCTTCTATTTGCCGGGTGGCGAGCACTGGTGGCGAGGCAACGTCGAAACCCGATAGGTCAAGGTCGTCTGGGTTGAACCCGACCAGATCTATTCCGCCTCCGAAATCAATGCCAGAAATGTCGGACGGAGGACGGTATGGCGATTCGTTGTCAAAGTCAATAATCTTCTGTGCCGACTTCATTTTTTTGGGTCCATCTTTCAAGCCGGATCGCGTCGGGCTGGCCTCTTTTTCGCTGCCGCTTCGAGCACTTCGATCCTCGCTGTTAATGATTCCAGAACGCGACCGACAGGCGAGTTTATGGCCTGTTGGCGTAGTTGCCACGCCACAATGTCGTCGGTTTCCGCAAGGTACAGGCCGCCAATTCTCGCCGCCGGGAACCCGCGCGTTTCGATCCACCGAAGAATCGTGTCTTCACTCATCCCAACATGGTTCGCTATCGCCTTCATGCCCTGGAGTTTCATCACCACCATCTCCTGTTTGTTTTTTTGGTTGTTGTTTCGGACCCATATTTCCGTTGTTCGTTCTGTTGTTGCAGTGCGGCGGTTGCTCCGGCAAGCGGCGAGGCGCCGCAGAACTGGGCCAGGACGCGACAGTATGTCAACGCGTCTCCCCAGTCGTTGTATGTCCCTGGTGGCCGGTCCCAAGTGTAGTAGTCCCGAACGTCTGTGTGCACAAACTCGACAAGGCGCTCCGCAACTACCTGCTTGGCGAACTCGATGTGTTCTGCCTGACGATCGCCGTACAGGGCCAGGGCTCCGGGTGCTCCCACTGGCAGGAGAAAAGACTTCTGTGTTCCCATGCGGTGGTAATCGCCATCAAGTTCGACGACGTAGCCCTTTCCTGGCCACTCAGCCAAGTATAGCCGGTCGCCTGGCTGGCCGATGGCGGATCTGCTCAGGCGGAAGTCCTTTGATCCGCGTCCCCGGACCGCGAGAACGCGGAAGCCGTGGCGCCGGTCGAGGGCTTTACAGGCCTTGAGTACGGTGTCGGACCAGAATCCGCAGTCAATCGCGAGCACATCAAGCTGCCATGGTTCCTCCCCGCGGCGCCATGTCGTTGCGGCAAGTTGTTCCGTCAGTGCAGTGATGGCCTTGTAGACAGTAAGCTCGACGGCCTCGCCACCGACTTCAGATTCGCCCTTCCGTTCAATGAGGGTCGCCCTGCCGGCGGTATAGTTCCCGTGTGCTGTCACGTAGCCGGCAAGGTCACTGCGCCAGCCAGCCGCTACCCAGTGTAAGCCTGAATAGTTGATGTCGACCGCGGCGACAAGCCAGTGGCAATCTGTCGGCGTCGAGAATCTTGGCATAGCGTACAGGCGCGAACAAAGCACATCTGGCGAGATTTCAAACTCCTGCTTGTATGCCTCGACCGGCTCATTTTGGTATTCGCTGAAAAATACGGCTTCTCCGCGGTCGATCAGTAGATTATAGGCGTTCTGTTTGGCGCTGAGTTCATCCGCTTCGTGTCGCGTGTCCCAAGACACAGCCCATCCGGCGTCCATGGCCTCTCGATTGGCAGCATAGTATGTCGTAGCCGCTCGGCCTTCATCTCCATCGGCCAGGCCCTGACGCCGCAAGCGCGCATATTCTCCGAGCCATGTCTCTTTGTGGATCTTTTCTGCTGGCCAGGTCACGACCATGGACCGTCGCTCTCCCTGCCATTCCGGGTGTCGCTCGCACGAGAGTAGTCGCTCTGCAAGATCGCCTTTGCGCCGGACGGTGACCGTGGCCAGGGCGCTGATCTTCAGACCTGGTCCAGCCAGGCCGAGTAGCGTTCCGGTAATGAGTCGCTCGCGTTCCTCGACGCGCTTTTCGTTCCGGCTCATC
>JAJFUV010000021.1 GCA_021372245.1 Terriglobales bacterium | reverse complement strand
TGGCCGAGCGCTACGGGTTGCACCCGTTGCACGTCGAGGACTGCCGGCACCGCAACCAGAGCGCGAAGGCCGAAGAGAACGCACATTACCTATTCACCGTGCTGAAACCAGTGGAACGCGGCGAGGATGGGGACCTGGACGTCGGCGACCTGGACGTCATCATCGGCCGCGACTTCGTGATCACAGTGGAAGAACACACCGGCTCCACGTTGAGGAAGGTGCTCGACCGCGTTCGCAGCGCAGCCTCCGGTGCGCGCCCGGACCAACTGCTCTATCGCATCCTGGACGGCGTGGTGGATTCCTATGCGCCCATCCTGGACCGCTTCGACGACGCGATTGACGCGCTCGAAGACCAGGTTCTGGCGGACCCCCGGCCCGAGGTTCTGGAGCGGATCTTCTCGGCGAAACGCGGGCTGATCGAGATGCGGCGAGTGCTCGCAAACACACGCGACGTGGCTGCCCATTTGCAGCGCATCACTGGCGGATGGGTGGCGGAGGATATGTGGCCCTTCTTCCGCGACGTTTACGATCACCTTTCGCGCAGTCTGGACATGGTCGAGATGCAGAGAGACCTGTTGAATGGTTCGCTCGATATCTACCTTTCCAGCGTGGCGAACCGCACCAACCGCGTCATGAAGGTCCTGACCGTGCTGGGCACGGTCGCCTTGCCAGCGGTGGTCGTGACGAGTTTCTACGGGATGAATCTCAAAGGCCTGCCGGGCGCGGAGTCGCCCCACGGCCTGATCGTGGCGGGAGGAGTCATCGTGCTCTCGACCGTAATCCTGTACGTCATTCTAAAGAAATTCGACTGGCTGTAGCCGCGCCTACTTTGCGCTGCCCGGATCCCAGATCGTCGCGGCGATGTAGCGTTCAGTGTCTTTCTGGCGCATGAAGTAGTAGACCGACACGATCTTGCCGTCGGGACGTTGGACGCTGCGCGGGTAGCCAAGGTCCCACCACGCCCCATCCGGGCGGAGATGGAACTCTTGCCCCCAAGTCTTCCCTTGGTCGGAGCTGAAGCGCGCCCGAATGCCCCAGGGCTTGGACCGGTAGCCGTAGATCACCACCAGCCGGCCATCGCGCAGGCGCAGCAGGCTGGGCGGATTACCGCTCTTCAGGCCGGTGTCCGGCGCCGCCTTGCCGAGCAGGCGCCAATTGGCCCCATCGTCCTCGGAAAGGTACGCGTCGATCCAGTTGGTGGTCTCATTCTCCTTGTGGCGGACCGTGGTGACCAGCTTCGCCGGCCCCAGCCGCACGGTAGACGGCATGATGGTGAACCCGGCGGGTTCGGGGCCGATATAGGAGACGAACTTCCAGGTGAGACCGCCGTCGGTGGTGCGCGCGCAGAAAGGCCGTCCTTCCCTGCGGTTCGATTTCGAAGCCGTCAGGAACACCAGGCAGTCGCGCTTGCCATTGACGACATAGTCGGTCCGCGCCGGGATTCCCAGTTGACCGAGCATGGGGAACTTGTACGGACCGTGCCAGCCGTGGCCGCGGTCGGTGGAGTAGTAGAACAGGGCCGCGCCCGCATCCGTGTTCGTCGCCTTGAGCTTCATGGCGAAGTCCGGATGGGTGAAGTCCATCGGCTCGGTCAGTTCCGCCGGTTCGCCCTTGATATCAGAGGTGAATGTCTCGAATTCCCAGGTGCGGCCGCCGTCGAGGCTGCGGCCCAGTCCATCCACTCCCGGCCGGGTCCTGTCCACCAGGTGCCTGTCCAGATCGCCAGCCTTGAAATAAGCGGCGCTGAAGCCGACCAGAATCTCGTCGCCCCAACTCCAGATGCCGTGGTTGGCGGGCCATCCGCCGAACCGGCCCGGCTCTTCCCACACCGTGACGTTTTCGATGACTTTGGGCTGGCGGGCCGCGAGGGTGGAGACCACGCTCAGCAAAACAGTAGCGGTAGCTGTGAGCACTCGCATAGTCACAGCATAGCCGCGCCGCGTGTACGGTTGTTCAGCCTAGCGGCCCAGGAATTTGATGGCGCCCGTGACGCCGATCCGCGTTCCCACGGCGTCCGCGCAGCGCAGGGTGCCTTTGGCTGCCCCGCCGGCGACCGACAACTCGATGTTCTGGCAGCCGAACTGTTTGCGCCTGGCTTCCTGCTGCTGCGCATAGCCCGGACTGCTCATCTTCTGGATGTTCGCCTGCATCTGAGCCTGCATCTGTTCCAGGCGCTTCATCAACTGTTCGCGCTGGGCGTCGCTGACGTTGGGGTCCGACAGCTTCTGCATCAGCGCCTGCATGTTTTCTACACCGCCGGTCACTTGTGGATCGTCCTCGCTGATGTTGAAGCGATAGTTGGTCTCGCCGTATGGCTCGAAATAGAGAGTGGCCTTGCGCTTCTCGAAGGGATTCGCCTCGCCCTTCCGATAGAAGAGCAGGTCGTACGAATCATCACCCTCGGATTGCGCCGGGCATGCCTTGCCGGAAGGGCTCCGCGCAACGATGTGCCAACCGTTGGCGGAATCCAGGCTCCATTCAAACTTGCCTCCGATGGAGACCGCTCGTTCGGCGCGCGCCGTGAGGCATGTGACCGGCGTGATGGCCACAAGCGCGGCACTCTGCGCCCCTACTCCCGCCGCGGCTTTCACGGTGGCGCGATACTCACCGCCCACCAGGCTTTCCTTGATCACTTCAATGTTGTCGTTCTGAAAAACGAATTTAGTTCCCGGTGCGAATTTTCCTTTCACCACTACGTCAGTCGTCCCGCCTGGCAGCAGGCACCCGCTAGTGACCAGGCCGATCGACGGCGTTGGATACTTCAACTTCGCGGCACTGCGCGTGATGCCCAGCTTCTGAAGCTCCACCCGGCACTGCTCCCGTAAAACGCGCTCCTTCTCCTGGAAGCGCTGCATGCCGGCTCGCCCGAGCGCCAACACGGCCAGTGCAAGAACCGCCATGGTTGCAATTCGTTTCGAAATCATGAAGATTTGTTTCCTCCGATTATTCCGTTAAAACTACTCTGAGATATCTTACTCTGGCCGGCCACTCCCAGTAACGTGAGGAGCAGGGTCCATTCCGCCGGACGATGAAACGGGAAATCCGCCAGCGCCACAGCGGCAAGCGCCGCCGCGCCGCCCAGGGCGCCGAGCACAACGGCATCATCGGGAGCGCGCCGCGCGCGCCAGATAAACACTCCGGCTAGGGCAACAAACGTGCCCAGGCCCAATGGACCCAATTCGATGAGCATCTCGAGGTAGTCGTTGTGTGCGTGATCCACGGCGCCGGCAAATGCGGTGCCTTCCCCCGGATGCGCTCGCAGCCATGCTGTTTGTTGCTTCGCGAGTTGGACCTCGAAGCTGCCGGGGCCGTGGCCCACAACCGGGATGTTTCGCCAGCCGCTCCAGGCTACGCGCGCCAGGTACAGACGGCCATCGAGGACCACGCCGAGCGGCCTCCCGGGCGAGAGCCATACCGCCGCCAAAAGGACCAGGCCTGCAGCAGCCAACCACCACCGGCTGAGCTTGGCACCTCGCGATACGGCCATGGCAGCAATTGCCACCGGTATCGCCAGCAGTAACACTCTCGATCCGGTTGCCAGGATCGCGCCCAAATGCAGCGCGGCCACACCCCAGCTTACAAACGCCGCGCGCCGGCCCCCGGACCGCCGCATGGCCGCTCGCGTCACAGCCAGAGGCAGGACACCCGCGCACCATGCCGCAACGAAATTCGGATTGCCCAGGGTGCCGTACACACGCATGCGCAGGCTGCTGAACGACTCCGGCTCCCATCCCAGCCATCGCAGCGGATCGGCGCCGGCATACTGCAGCACGGCGACCGCGCACATGGCCGATGAACCGGCGAGGATCGCCCGGCACACCCGCTCGCGTGAGATCATTCCCCGTTCGAGTGCGAACGACAGTGCGATGGGAGCCGCCAACAGAAGCATCGCCCCCAACGAAACATAAGGCGCCGCCAGCGCGGACACGGCGATAGCGGCCAGCCACGCGAGCCACAGCCAGTCCGACGTCCCCGATGGGCGGTCGAGCTTCGGCCGCGCCAACAGATAGCGTGCAACCAGCGCAACGTTCACCACCGCGAGCAACCACAACTTCGGGCTCTCGAACGGGTGATCGAGGTTCGGCCAGCAGGCCAACGGGAGCAACGCGATAGAGCCGTAAACCAGCCATTCCATCGCAGCAGCCGCGCGCAGTCTCATGGTTGCTCCGCCCGAACGAACCATCGTCCGATCGTTGTGGCGGCGAGATACAACGCCAGGGCGCTCACAAGAACCGTGAGTCCGGCAATCAGCCAGACCGGCCCGAGCGCCGTATCGGCCAACAGGCGCATGGTCCGATCCCCAGCAACGGAGTAGCAGGTCTGGAACTCCCGCCAGCGAATAGGACCCTCGCCGCAGCCAGCGTATTGCGGGATCAGTTTCAACACGTAAGTCGCGATGTTGAGGTACACGAAGCAGGCGGCGAGCGCGGCAGCCAGCCACTTGCCCCAGGCGCGGGCGCGGCGCAAGCCGCACGCCAAAAGGCACGCCAAAGGCAGGAAAGCCGCCACCGTGTACCAGGGCATCAGGTTCGGAAGGTCCGGCCGGACAACGTGAAACACGGCGCAGGCATAAGCCAGCGCCAGGCAGAATACGCTCAGAGCGGAGGCCATCCACTCTTCGAGAGCCTTGCATTGCGAGTGCGCCAACGTCATCAGCCACGTTGTAAACGCCATGGCCATGAGCACCAGGATCACGTTGAGCGTCACTCGGGAAAACGAGTTGAAACTCGAGTTGCCCGTCCACAAAGCGCCCCTCAATTGCGCGGCGATGGTTTCACCCCAGGGCATCCTGAGTGCTGCGTGCAGGGTGTCGCCCAGAGTGACGCCGCGCATGGTTTGCTGCATCACGCTCAAGCTGCCGTACACATGGTAACTACGCGCAAACCACGGCGCCGCCAGCGCGGACAGCGTCAGTCCGTAAGCCAGGACCTGGGCCAGGCGGGCGCGGCGGCTGAAGAAGGAGGCAAGGACCGCGAGCGCCCCCACGGCCGCCCAAGTGAGGAAGTATGCTTTGGTCAACACCCCCGCCCCGGCGATGAGCCCGAGCCAAAACGCGGCTCTCGTGCCGGGCGCGTCCAGAAAGCGGGCGAGGGCAACAAAGAACCACGCCGACAGGCTTATCGAGAGCCAGTCGTTCGCTACGTGGGCGGTCGCTCCATAGAACATCTGGGCAGACAAAAGCAACAGGAGCATGAGCGATGTGGCCGCCCGGTCCATCTCGAGCCACTGCGCCAACCGGAGTGCCGCGGCGAAGCACAGCAGGACCGCCGCAATCGCGCAGACAAGGCGCAGCCTGAGCGCTTTCGCCGGCAGGGGCGTCCCGGCCCACAAAGCGTCCAGGGGCGCCAGAACCAGATAGGCGAGCGGCGCCTGTTGCACTTCGTAGTTCATGTTCGCGCCCGGCTTCACCTCGCCACGCCACGAACTCGGGATACGCCATAACGCGGCGCGCCGCGCCGCCCGGCCGGGATCGGACAGAGCGAAATACTCCGAGTACGTCATCACGTAAGGGAGGTTCACGCGGACGGGTGGGGCAGCCGGCGCCAGGCACAGCGATTCCTCCACATCGAGGGCAACGTGCGCGGAGCCGAAAACGGGCAGCGCCCGGCGCGTCGCAACGTGCTCGACGAACGCGTAGTGGAACGGTTCGTCGAATCCTTCCCAGAGCGGCTGCAGGTTGGCGTACAGGACTGCGTTCGCCAGCCCAAAGGCCAGAAAGATCCAGTAGGGGGCCCAGCCCTTCGTGAATTGCAGCCGTTCAACCAACTTATTAGTTCACCACAGCAACGCACCGGACGGCGGGCGCGAGGTTGCTTCGAGGCCGCCTGACCTGTTAGCATCAAAGGTTCGTAAGGCGCTTGCGCGGAAGGACTTGCGGCGCAAGAGAAGGCATTGGATGCGGAAGGTTCCCCTCTCAGATTCCCTTAGGATTATCGGGCGCGGCTCGCTCAACTGGATTGCAGAACGGCCGATTGTCGTCTCGTTTGAAGTCACTGACGGCTGCACTTGCTATTGCAAGCACTGCGACCACGGGGGGCCCAAGGAAGACGCCTATACCATGCGGCCGGCCGACTACCGGCAATACACCGAAGTCCTGAATCCTTGCGTAGTGCAGGTTTCCGGCGGAGAACCCCTGATGCGCGACGACGTGGTCGACATCGTCCGCAACATCAAGCCGGATGGCGGCCTGCCTTACACGATCCTGGTTTCAAACTGGTCCAACATGACCGAGGAGAAGTACTTCGCTTTGCGCGAAGCGGGCATCGACCAGTTCTCCGTAAGCCTGGATTTCCCCGATCGCCGCCATGACGATTTCCGCGGCTATCCGGGGCTGTACGATCATTTGTCCGACCTGATCCCGCGCCTGGCCAAGCACGGCTTCGACGACATTGTTCTCAATAGCTGCATCACGAGCGAGAACCTCAAGGAGATCGTTCCCATGGCCGGCAAGGCTCGCGAGTGGGGTGTCAACATGTGTTACAGCTCCTACTCGCCGCGCCGCACCGGCAACCGGGATTACTTCCTCAATACCCCCGAGCAACTCAAAACCTTGCACGAGGAATTGGACAAAGTAGAGAAGCTCCGCGACAGCACGAACTGGCTGGTCAACTCGCCGAGCACCCTCGAAGCCACTCGCCATTACTTCGACAACGGCGGCATGCCCGGCTGCAAGGCCGGCCTGCGCTTCCTGGTGGTGAACGCGCACGGCAGGCTGCAGCCTTGCTCGATGCAGTTCAACTCTTACGAACTGGAGGACCGCGAACGCATGGTGGAAGAATTCACGCACAAGAACAAGTGCGATGAATGTTACGTCTCCATTCGCTCGTACCTCGACAAGAGCTTTCCTCAACTGTTGTGGGAAAACGTGAGCGGCTTCTTCTCGTTCAAGTCCCGTTGGGAAGGCCGGGGCGAGCAGCCCGGCGCGTAATTCAGAAGCTCCAATCGTAAAGACCCGGGTCTTTCCGCTTCGGGTGCAAACGCAGATCCAGGCGTAGCAAACCGGCAAGCAGATCACCTACCGCGGACTTGGCCTCGTAATAGTGGTCGCCGGCCTCGCGGACAAAGAGCCCGTATTGGGCATTTGAAACCCAGAACTTCTCCAGCGCGAAATCGGCATGGCGCCGCGCCTGCTCCACATAGCGCTTCTCACGTGTAATGTCGTAGAGATCCAGATTGAGATTCAGCGCGAAAGCCACGCCTTCGAGCGAGACGCCCTCGGGCATCGGCGTTGCCAGGGCCAGTTCGGCCACGCGGCGGGCTCTGGCTAAACATTCGGGGTCTTTTTCAACGCGCGCAAAGTACGCCTCAATCCGCCCGTTGGGAAGAATACCGGGCTCGCCGTAAGCGATATTCCACACCGTGGCGGGTTGCTTCGATTTGGGCACGCCGTCCATGCCCACGCTTACCAGGAAGTTGCGGCTCGCCGGATCGTAAAAGTAGCGGTTGTATGCCTTCATGTACGTCATGGCGCGGAGCCGGAATTCCGTCTCCTTGGGATTCGCCTGGTACGCCTTGTAAAGCCAATAGGCCAGCTCCGGCATCTGCGATGATGCGTCCTGCGTGGAGGGTCGCGGATCGCCGATGCAGCCCAGGGTAAGATTGTTCGCCGGATTACGGTGGTTCCAATACAGCGCGCCGATGCCCTGGCTCCACTTTAGCCATTGCTGGTCGCCGGTCTTCGCGTAAAGGAACATGAAGGCTTGCGCGTACAGGCCGCTGTGTTTGATCCACGGCTGTCCGCCCGGCTTCTGATACTCGGCCTTGCCCCAGTTCGAATGGCGGTTGAACAGCGCGGTAGGGTCGTCCGCATAGAAGTGGTAGCGGAGGGCCGCAATCTCCTTGCGCGTGGCTTCGGCATCGGCTTCCCAGAGCAGGTCCCAAGGCGGGGTCCATTCCAGCAGCTCGTGGTTCTTCCGTTCGGCAGCGACCTCGTCGCGGAAGAAGTGATAGTAAAGATGCTCGCCCCAGCCCAGGGCGCCGGTAGCGGGACTGGACGCCAGTTCGAGATAGGCCCGTACGTAGTCTCGCGCGGCCCGGCTGTAACGGGTGTCGCCCGTCAAGGCGCTCAACAGGCGGAAGACCCGCAGCGTCACGACGTCGTGATAGAGGTTGGCGCCGCCCACGGCGCGGTCGCTCTCCCGAATCCCGCGGGGCGCGCTCACACCAGTTTCCGGAACCGTGAAATCGCGCGTGTCGATGACCCCTGCCCATAGCGGCGTGTGTCTGGACCCGTAAACGTCCAGCCCCTTTTCGAGAATCGTGCCGGCGCACTTGCGCACGGATGCTTCGTAGCCGGGCGCCGCGAGGGCGGCCGCCGAAAGAACGCACGAAGCTAAGATGAGCCGCATGGCGGGAATTCGATCATCAGGTTTCAACATTTCGACATCTGTTCCATGCCAGCCGAACGCCGTCGCGTAACCGGTCTGACCGACTCAGGGTTCTTGGCGTACTCGCTCGGGGCACAGCCCACTGTCTTGCGGAATACGCGCGCGAAATATGCCGGCGTAGCAAAGCCACACCGCGCCGCCACCGTGCTCACGTTGTTAAGCGGGTCCAGCAGCAAGCGCCGCGCGTGCTCCACCCGGCGGCTCATCACGTAGTCGCGAAACGTGGAACCCGTCATGCGGCGGAACAAGCGGCTGAGGTGACCAGTGGAGACGCCCAAGGCCCGGGCAGCGCCGGCCAGCGACATCTTGTCGGTGTACCGCCCGTCCTTGAGTTGCCGGTCCAGCATCTGCCGGACGCGCGCGATGATTTTCTCGTGTTTGCTGCTCAACAGGCGCCGGATATCTTCCGCGACGGCTTCCGCGGTTTCCAGGAATGCCGCCTGGACGTCGTATACAGTGGCCGCGCGGGCCAGTTCCGATTGGGCATCGGTACGCAATCGAGCGATGTTCTCCGCTTCGCAGCCCGCCTTGAGCGCCGTCAGGCATAGCGATTCGAGCGCCGACGAGAACAGCGTTCGCTGGCCGGCGAGGGCGCTGTTACCGAGACGCTGGTTCGCCAACATAGGTAAGGCGCGGAGTGTGAGGCGCGCCTCTTGAATGCGCTGATCGGCCAGCAACCGGCAAGTTTTTTCCACCTGCGAGGTAAGCGCCGAAAGCCCGGGAGCCGTCTCGCTGCACATGGCGATGGCTTGCTGGGATCGCGCCAGGGCGAGCGACGCCTCATGGTAGGATTCCGCCAGGTGGCGCCACTCGGGCTTGATGCCCCCGATGCCGATCCTGGCGCGTATATGGCAGCGGCTCGATATCTCGCAGAGAATCTTCTCCGCCAGCGAATGCGCGGCCAGGCCGGCCGACGGGCCCTCCGTGAAATCCCGGAAGAAGACGCATACGCCGGCGCGGCGCAGGTACGCCACGGCCATGTTCCGGTTCTTCTCCGTCAGTTCCTCCATCGCTTGCAGCGCAGTGGTGAACACAAGGTCGAACGATGTGGAGGGGGCGTCGAACTCCTCCTCGCGCTGGAGTTCCACAACCAGCACACGATTGGGCGGCTGCACGAAACCGAGTTGCTTCATCAACTGACACAACCGGGCACGATCCTCCGTTTCGGACCGTAGAATCCCGTAAGCAAACTCCTTCGCCGCCAACTGGCTGGCCCGTACCCTGTCGCGTTCCGCCTTGACCGTTTCTTCCAGGCGCTTCCAAAAACGGCCTAAGTACTCGGCCAGGACCTCCAGGATGTTTACCGTGTTCTCGATATCTTCCTCGGACACCACCGGCACTTCCCAGTAGGCTTTTTCGAGTTCGCCCAGATCCACATAGGTCAGGCGGCTGATGTCTTGCGCGATGTGTTCGAAGTCGGCCTTGGACGGCGGCGTTGTCAGCACCTGCCCGCTGTACAGGGTGGCGATGTGCCTTCCGCCGCTGATCACGGGGACGGCGATGTCCGTGAGTCCCGCATGGCAACGGTAAACCTGAGAGTGGCCGCTCTTGCCGACCCGCTTCTCGGCCGCGTTTTCGCACACGCTGCAGGACTCGGCAGCCCTCCTGCCGTAATCGCTGACGATGTTGCAGAACCGCTGGCTGGGGTCCTTCCGGGTCCATTGCAGATAACGCGAACAGCTCGATCCGGCGGCCTGCGTGGTACCGATTACCTGCCGCACACCGTCCTGCACATCCACCCAGGTAATGTCTACGCTTCCCGTGGCGCAGGACTTGCTGACCAGCAGGATCAGGAGCTGGATGAATTCGACGTCCTTCTGAAATTCCTGAGCGAAGAGTGCCTGTTCCTCGACGGGCAAGAACTCGATGCCTGGTGCACTGGCCATTTCAGCCCCCCCATGTCTTCACTGGTTGGCACCTATGCACATGCCACGCCCAGACGCCGCCTCCCGAGCCACGAGCGTCAGTGACTGGAAGTATAGTGCTGCTGAAGAGCGGCCGCTAAACAATTCTATGACATTATGAGCACACTTGTGCCCGGTCGGATTAGTGGCGGAAAGATCGTCAACTCGCATAGTCTTCGAGCGCGCACGATTGTTAACATCCCGTAGAGTCAGTCGGGCTAAACGCAAGGAGATTCCACGAATATGAGTGAACTGGCGATCTTGGGAGGCAATCCGGTGCGGTGTCGGCCATTCTCTCCCTGGCCGCAGTATCTGCCCTCGGATGTGCAGCGCGTGCAAAGAGTGCTGGAAAGCCGTCATTGGGGCGGGTATCCGGTTCCCAGTCGTTTCGCGGGAGAATTTGCGGACCGGTTCGCCGCGATGCACGGAGCCAAGTATGGTTTGTGCGTCTCAAACGGCACCATTGCGCTGGTGGCGGCGCTCCGTGCCGTCGGGGTAGGCTTCGGCGACGAAGTGATTGTGCCGGCGTACACCTGGGACGGAACTGCGACGGCTGTGTTGTTTGCCGGCGGCATTCCGGTTTTCGCCGATGTCGATCCGGACACGTATTGCCTGGACATAGAGTCGGTGCGCCGCGCCCTCACGCCCCGCACAAAGGCTGTGATTCCCGTTCACCTGGCGATGCGCTTCGTCGATATGGACGCGCTGCTTGCGCTGGCCACCGACCACAATCTGAAAGTGGTGGAGGACTGCGCCCACGCGCACGGCGGAATGTACCAGGGGCGAGGCGCCGGGTCCATGGGGGATGTGGGCTGTTTCAGCTTCCAGGAGAGCAAGCTCATGACTGCGGGCGAAGGCGGCATCGTGATCACCTCGGATCTGCGCCGCTTTGAACATATGCAGTCCCAGGTCAATTGCGGCCGCGCCAGCCTCACCGACGTTTATCATCAGCGTGTGCTCGGCGCCAACTATCGCATCACGGAATTGCAGGCGGCATTGCTTGCCGGGCAACTCGACATGCTCCCGGAAATGGCCCAACGCCGCTCGCGGGCGGCTGCGAGGCTCAGTGAAGCACTGGCTGGAATCGAAGGTGTGCGCCCGCTGCCGCCCCAGCCGGAAATTACACGGGATACGTTGTACTGCTATGTCTTTCAGTACCGTGGCGGAGAAACGGGGGTGGCTCGCGATGTGTTCGCGGCCGCTCTGGAGGCTGAGGGGATTCCCTGTGACGGCCGCTTTTACGAGGCGGTTTACCGCAGCGACCTGTTCTATGCCTCGCCGGAGACCTCGCCGCAGTTGCGGATCGGCCGGCCGGAGCCGGTCGACTATTCGCGGGTCCGCTGCCCGGTGGCCGAGCGTGCCGCGTACGAAGAGGCAATCTGGTTGCCACAGTTCGTGCTGCTGGGCGATGACGATGTGGAGGACATCGCGCTCGCGGTTGACAAGGTAATGCGGAATCTTGCCGACCTCGAAACAGCGGAGCCCAGCCTGGCTGGAGTCAAATCGATGAGCCGCGCCGAGCGCCCGAAGCATGAGCGCATGCGCAATTACTGACAGGAAATCAATGTCATACGCGATTTTGGCGAATCACATGTCCCCGCCGTTGTCCGGTCGGGGAGGCCGCCGATCACAAAAAGACGCGATAAATCACAATAGCGCTCTTACATGCTTCTTCGATTCGATATACGTTAGCTCATGAGTTCCCGCCGGGCCGCCTGGAGAAGAATTCCGTAAAGGGACACGAAGGGAACGATAAGGGGTAAGGCTCAGTTTTAGGTGGCTTTCGCCACCCAGGGGCGATCCGAGGAGAGGCTGGAAACGAGGCAGGGAGACGCAATAAGCCGCTTGGAATGAGCCATGGTCGGTCTTCCATGCCAAGAGGAGGCAGAGTGGGGCCCTTCCTGGTTCGCCGGAATCGTTCGGAACGTAGAGGAAACAAGCAATGGTTCATAGGCCGGCGATCGGACGTATGATCGGCGGCCGGGGACCAGATTGGGAATCCACGCTAAAGGGGCACAAACGTGTACAAAAGACTCGTGTGTTTGCTTTTTGCGCTGCTTGTAACCGCTGGTGTCGTCGTCGGACAGGAGTTCCGTGCGTCGATATCCGGCGAGGTGACCGATCCCGCCGGTGCCGCGGTCCAAGGAGCGACGGTAGTCCTGACGAGTGTTGAAAGAAACGTCAAGTACGAAGCAACTTCAAACGCCGCCGGGCGGTATCTCGTTCAATTCCTACAGCCCGGTAAATACAACATGACCTTGGAGAAGACGGGGTTCAAGAGATTCGTCCACGATGGTATCGCTCTGCTGTCGGCCGACAGGATCGGGTTGGATGTGAAGCTTGAACTCGGCGCCCTCTCCGAGGCGGTAACTGTCACCGGAGAAGTTCCGCTGCTCCAGACTGAGACTGCGTCGCGCGTCAGCACGGTGGAAAACCGGACCATGGAGAACGTCCCGTCTGGCGGACGCAACCTGTATGCGCTCGAATACTCTCAGCCCGGCGTGCTGAAGACGAGCACGTATTGGGGGTCCATGGAACTGTATGCCTCCGGCAACGTGAACGGCGTGATGATCGGCGGGGGACGCAATCAGGAAAATGAGACGGTGCTCGATGGCGTCACCAACACCCAAAGCGGGCGCGGCATCGCGTTTGTTCCATCCTTGAACGGAACGCAGGAGTTCACCATCCGCACCAACAATTACGATGCCCAGTACGGACGTGTGGGCGGCGGCGTGATGCAGATCACGGTTAAATCCGGCACCAATTCCCCGCACGGCCAGCTTTTCGAGTACTTCAAGAACGAGAAGCTGATGTCGATGGACTGGGAGACAAACAAGAACGGCGACCCGAAGTCGCCTTGGAAGAACAACACCTTCGGCTTCGAACTGGATGGCCCGTTCTACATCCCCAAAGTTCTGGATCTCCGCAACAAGGCCTTCTTCATGATTTCTCTCGAAGGTCTCCGGGAACACTTTGCCGGATTCCAGACGCGCACCATTGCGTCCGAAGCGCAAAAGGGCGGCGACTTCTCGCAGTTGTTGGGTGATGATGGCCTGATCAGCATTTACGATCCCCTGACCACAACGCTCGGATCCGACGGCAAGACCTACACCCGCACGCCGTTCGGCGGCAACAAGATTCCCTCTACGCGCATCAATCCGGTGGCCGCCAACATCGTGAAGTTCCTGCCGGCGGCCAACCTGCCGGGCGATGGTCCGATGCATGAGGGCAACTACGCAAGGACCTCGGCCGAACACAACGAAGAGGATTCCTGGCTCGGCAAGATGGACTACCATTTCAGCGACCGCAGCACCGCGTCCTTCCGCTATGGGCAGACGCCGTGGAGCAACTGGGCCAAGCGGGTCTGGGGTGACAATGCGGCCGAGCCCAGCGGCGAATGGCCGTCGATGCGCATCTTCCGTAACTGGGGCGCTGACTGGACGTACACGATCTCACCGTCACTGGTCTTCAACCTTCGCGGCGGTCTGGCGCGTTACGAAGGCTTCAGCGGCAACACGTACGCGGCCGGATTCGATCCGAAGCAGCTCGGCTTCCCGTCGTCGCTCGTCTCCCAGTTCACGAGGCTGCAGTTCCCGCGGTTCAACTTCAACGGCGGACACGGGTACACCGAGATTGGCGCCAGCACAGTGCAGAACTACAGCACGAACGACACCTGGAGCATCCAGCCGAACATCAGTTGGACCAAGGGGCGCCACTTCCTGAAGATCGGTACGGAATTCCGCCGGTACAACGATAACAACATCGGCCCCGGCTCGGCGTCTGGTGTCTACAACTTCACCAACGCGTATACGCAGGCCAATCCATTCGTCAGCAGTTCCACTTCCGGCAACGATTTCGCCACGTTTCTGCTCGGATATCCGGGCGGCGGCCAAGTGGATCGCAACATGGACTCGGCCTACCGGTCCCACTATTACGCCATGTTCGTGCAGGACGACTTCAAGGCTTCCAGCAAGCTGACCTTGAACCTCGGCTTGCGGTGGGACTATGAGACGCCGCGGTTCGAACGCTACGATCGCATGATCGCAGGCTTCGCTTTGGGTCAGGCCAGCCCGATCGCCGCGGGCGCCAAAGCGTCGGCGGATGCCGCTAACTGCCCGGCTTGCGCCGCGGGCCTTACCGGCGGTTTGATCTATGCGGACACTGGCGGGTTGAACCGTTACGCATTCGACCCCAAGAAGGGCAATATCCAACCGCGCCTGGGCGTCGCCTACAAGGTTCTGCCGAAGATGGTGCTTCGCGGCGGCTATGCCATCAGCTATCTCGGACAGAACTACAGCGGCGCGGCTTACGGCTACAGCCGGCCCACTCCGCTTGTCTCGACACTCGACGGCGGCCTGACTCCGGCAGTGTCTCTCAGCGATCCATTCCCGGCTTCAATCTATCCGGCCGGCTTGCTCCAACCGGTGGGCAATTCCCAGGGCTCCTCGACCAATCTCGGCCAGGGCATTGCGTTCCCGTACCGCGATCGTCCGCTGCCGTATTCGCAGCAGTACTCGGTCGGATTCCAGTATGAACTGCCGGGGAAGTGGCTGGTCGATGCCTCGTACGTCGGGAATCTGACCAAACGCCTGCCTGTGGACCTGGCTCTGAATTTCCTCACCCTGGACCAGTGGAACGCCGTCCCCCTGGATCAGCGTGTGGCTTATTTCAGCACACAGGTGGCGAATCCGATGGCGGGGCTGATTCCGAATTCCTCGTTGAACGGCGCGAAACTGAGCCGGGCGCAGTTGCTTTACAAGTACCCACAGTACACCGGCGTCACCGCACAGCAAGTGCCGATAGGCAGCCAGAAGTACGACGCGATGCAATTGCAGTTCACCCACCGATACTCGAACGGACTCTCGCTGCAGGTCGGCTACTCCATTTCCAAGGCATTCGAACGCGTGTCCGTTCTGAATTACCAAACCGACGTTGATCCCAACAATCTGCTCAACACCAAGTTGGAGCACCGCTTGATATCTTGGGACGTGCCGCAGCAGTTGCAGATCATCGGCACCTACGATTTGCCGTTCGGCAAGGGCCGACAGCTGTTCTCGGGCATGCATCCCATTCTGAACGGCGTCTTCGGTGGTTGGACGTTCAGCGGCCAGTGGCAGTCGCACTCCGGCTATCCAATGACCTTCCCGAACGCCACGCCGCTCGCTGCGCGGAGCGCCAAGTTGAGCGATGCACAACGCGACGCAAATGCACAGGCACTTGGCCGGACGCAGTGGGACGTCTCCTATGACAAGTGGATCGATGTGACTCTGTTCCCGAAGACGGCCGGCCCGGCGCCATACACACTCCGCAACTTCCCGACGATGTTCCCCGATGTGCGTACCCGGCCCCTGAACATCCTGGACGCCTCGATCTACAAGGAGTTCCCGATCAAGGAAAAGGTCCGGTGGCAGCTTCGTCTGGACGCTCACAATGCCGGCAACTTCCCATGGTTCGCCAAGTGGCAGTCGAATGACGTGACGAACTCACGTTTCGGCCAGCTTCAGGCGAGCATGGGCAACGACATCCGGGTCTTCGTGATTGTCATGAAGTTGATCTTCTGATTACCCTTTGGCGGTTCAAGGGCTGGGGCCCCGGGCGGTTTTGCGATACCTGGGCTTCAGCCCTTTTTTGATGTCTGCCGTTGGAGGAGGCTCGCTTGCCCGATGGCGCGCCGGACAGTTTATACTTAGAATCTAATTCAGATGGGATTCCAACACCTGGCAGCACAGCCTGAGCAATCGCCGGACATCCGCCTGCTCACTGCGGCGTTCCAGGCGGCCTACGACGAAATCGTCATCACCAACCGGGGAGGGGAAATACTCTGGGTAAATCCCTCCTTCACGCGAGTCACCGGATACAGCTCCGAGGACGTGATGGGGCAGACTCCCCGCCTCCTCAAGAGCGGCGCGCAGGATTCAGCGTTCTATACCTCTTTGTGGGAAACGATCCTCAAAGGCGAGGTTTGGCGCGGCGAGTTTGTGAACCGGCGCAAGGACGGCACGCTCTACAACGAACAGAAAACTATTACGCCGGTGCGCGACGAGAGTGGGGAGATCGCCCACTTCATCGCCGTCGCCCAGGACATCACCGGGCGCAAGCGGGCTGAAGAAGCGCTGCGCGCCAGCGAAGCGCGGCTCCGGTCCTATTTTGAATCGCCGCAGGTAGGTATCGCCATTGTCGCTCCGGACAAGAAATACCTGGAGGTGAACGACAGGTTCTGCGACATGGTGGGCTACAGCCGCGAGGAACTCGCCCAGATGACCTGGGAAGATCTCACCCCGAGTGAAGATCTCGTGGCCGAGTTGCCCGATTATCAGCGTGTGATGGAGGGCGAAGAAAACACCTACGCCATCGAGAAGCGTTACATCCGCCGGGATCGCTCCTGCATCGATGTGAGCGTTTCGGCCTGCGCTGTGCGCCGTGAGGATGGGTCGCTGTCGTACTTCGTCGCGCTGGTACAGGACATTACCGAACGGAAGCGGCTGGAAAGCGAATTCCTCCGGACGCAGAAGTTGGAAAGCGTGTCGCGCATGGCAGGTGGGCTGGGGCACGATTTCAATAACCTGCTCACGATTATCAGCGGCTATAGCGAGTTGCTGGTCCACCGGGCTGGCACGGATCCGGAAATGAGGGCCGCTTTGCAGGAAGTGCTGCGAGCCGCCGGCACCGCGGGCGCCCTCACGCGCCGCCTGCTCGCGTTCGGCCGTAAGCAAGTCATGCAGCCCAGGCTACTGGACATCAACCAGGTGGTGGAAGACATCCGGGCCATGCTGAAAGGAATGCTCGGTGAAGATGTGCAGTTGGTGACGCTGCTTGGATCCGACTTAGGCCTGGTGAAAGCGGACCCCGACCAGCTTCAGCAGGTGATCATCAACTTAGCAGCCAACGCCCGGGACGCCATGCCGTACGGCGGGAAGTTGCTGATCGAGACAGTGACCGCAGCTATCGAGCCGAGCGGGACAGCCGGGCACGCAGGAGTGGCCCCCGGCGAGTACGTCGTGCTGACCGTGAGCGACACGGGTTACGGCATGGACCGGGAGACTCTGCGCCATTTGTTCGAACCGTTCTTCACAACGAAGAATGCCAGCGGCGCGGCGGGTATGGGCCTCCCCGTGGTACACGGTATCGTGGAGCAAAGTGGCGGCCATATCTCGGTTACCAGTGAACCGGGCTTGGGAACCAGCTTCCGGGTCTATCTGCCTCGTTGGGAAGGCGCGCTCCAACCCGAAGCGGCCGCACCGTCCCAAACCGCGTCGGGGTGCGAGACATTGCTGATCGCCGAAGACAACGAACCTGTGCGCCATTTGACGGCCTTAATGCTTCACGAACACGGCTACCAGGTGATCGAAGCGGGCGATGGGCAGGAAGCTATGCTCACGCTCTCCGACCCGGCGCGGAAGGTCGATCTTCTCGTTGTCGACGTGGTGATGCCCGGCATGTCGAGCGTCGATCTCATTGAGCAGGCGCAAGCCGCCAGGCCCGGCGTGCGGGTATTGGTGATGTCCGGTTACAGCGGAGACGCGGCGGTTTATCAGAAGATCACGAGCCTCGGCGTGCCCTACCTGGAAAAGCCCTTCGACGCGGATACCCTCTACGCCAAAGTGCGCGAAGCGTTGCACTAACCGGACTGCCGCTCCTTGAGTTTCAGCGTCGCGCAGCGTTCTCAGGCGGTTTGACGTACTGCACGGTGAGAGATATGCGCCGGTTGCAGGCATTTGTCGGGTCCTCGGGCTTGCGCAGGTGCTGATCGGCGTAGCCGCGCACCTGCGTCACCTGGCCGGGTTTCAGGCCGCTTGCCTGCATCAGCCGGCGGGCCGCGTTGGCGCGATCCACCGACAGTTCCCAGTTGGTGTAGTTGTTGTCGGGAGCGAAGGGGCGAGTGTCGGTGTGCCCTTCGATGAGGACACGGTTCGGCAGCTTACCCAGTTCAGCGGCCAGCCGGGCGAGCATATCGCTCCCGGCGGCACTGGGTTTGGCGCTGCCGGTTTCGAAGAAGGTCCCCGTCTCCGTTTCCATCAATTCGATCCGCAGACCCTCGCCGGTTACCGTCATCTCGACCTGATCCTTCATCCCGGCGAGCTGGGGTGCCTTGTTGATAGCCTTCTGCAACTCCTCTTTGAGGCGCGGCATGTCGTCTTTCCCGATCAGTAGGCCATCACCGCTTCCGCCCTGGCCGCTTCCCGACTGCTTGCCTTTACCGCTCGGGTCGCGAAAGTAACCGCCCACGGCTTCCTGCACCTGCTTGCTCGTGTTCATCAACCACAGCACGATGAACAGGGCCATCAGGGCCGTAACGAAGTCCGCGTAGGCCACCTTCCAGGCGCCGCCGTGGTGGCCGCCGTGCCCGCCCTTTACTTTCTTGATGATGACCGGCTGGACGGGAGCCGCGTTAGTGGCCGGATTCGACTCAGACATGGTTTGCCCTCACCCACTAGCTGGTTGGCGGCGCGCTCCCGCCCTTGCACGTCTTCTCGAGTTCTTTGAACGACGGCCGCACATGGCCGGGGATCGCCCGGCGTCCGATTTCAAGCGCGAGTAGAGGCGTCGTGCCCTTGATGAAGCTGGTGAGCACCGTGCGCAGCACCGCCAGGTACGCGCCTTCTTCCTCGTTGCGCTTGGCCATGCTGCTGGACAGCGGACCGACCAGCCCGTAGCACATCAGAATGCCCAGAAACGTACCGACCAAGGCCGCCGCCACCTTCTCCCCGATCTGTTCCGGGGGGCCGCCCAAGGCTCCCATCGTGATGACCACGCCGAGCACGGCGGCCACAATGCCAAGCCCGGGTAGCGCGTCCGCCACCGTGGACAACGCGGAGACGGTTTGCCCCTCCTGTTCGTGGTGCACGTCGAGATCGGTTTCCATCATCTGGTCGAGATCGAGGGGAGTCACCGCGCCGGTGATCGCCATCCGCAGGGAGTCACAAACAAAGTCGCGCGCAGAGTGGTCTTTCAGGAAGTTCTGATATTTCGAGAAGATCTGGCTCTTTTCGGGTTCCTCGACGTCGTTCTCGAGCGACATCAGACCGTTCTTGCGGGCGTGGTTGAACAGGTCATAGAACATCTTCAGAGTATCGAGGTAGAGCTGCTTGGTGAACCGCGAGCTGCTGAAGGCGCCGAGCAGTCCTTTGAAGACTTTTGTGATCAGGTGGCTCGGATTGGCTACCAGCAGCGTTCCCAAAGCGGCGCCGCCGATGATCAGCAGCTCGGCCGGCTGCATGAGGACTGCGAGGTGGCCACGCTCCAACAGATAGCCGCCAATGACGGCTCCGAAGACAACAACCAATCCGATAATCGCGAACATTGCTCAGTCTGTGCTCCAAGTCCGAAGCTTCCCGAGGGGCTCCGGCCTCAAGCCTCCTCTGGAAGAGTCACGCGGTTGCCGCCGCTCGATTTGCTCACCGCCAACGAGTCCCCGGCTCGCGCGAGCAGAGTATCGACGGTATCGCCGCGCCGCGCCGTCGCACCCCCAATCGAGACGGTGACCGAAAGCTGGTCGCCCCACCAGGAAATCGCCGACAGCGACACCACCAGCCTGGTGCGCTCGGCAAGATCCAGCAGGGCCTCCCCGCTGCAACTGGTGAGGATGACGAGGAACTCGTCTTTGTCCAGCCGGGCCAGAAGGTCGTCGTGGGCGAGGCTTTCGGCCAGCGTGCGCGCCAGCAGCCGCAAGACCGCGTTGCCCGCCTCGCGGCCCCGGCTGTGGTTTACCTCGCGCAGCCCGTCGATGTCCACTCGCAGCACCGACAGGGGCAGCCCGTAGGCTTCAAATTCCGAAATCTGTTGAGCCAGGTACGTGCTCGCGTAGGCACGATCGGCGGCGCCCGTCAATGCATCCAGGCAGCCGGGAGCGCTCACCCCGCAGGTGCGGCCTCCTTGATGGTCCGCGGCCTCTGAGTTGCGCGCGAAGACCTCCGCCACCCCGATCCACTCACCGGATGCGGTATGAATCGCTGCCGTCCGCGTTCTCACGGGAATGCAATGCCCGTCACGGTGGCGCAGAAACAGGTCCAAATTGCGTGTCTGGCCATCGTGGAGAGTCCGCATCAGCGGGCACGCCGGCCCGCACAGCGGCGTTCCATCGAGCCTGGAATGCGAGAGTATCTGTTTCGTGCAGGAGCGGCCTAGCACTTCGTGCCGCTGGAAACCTGTGATTCGCTCGGCCCCCCGGTTCCAGAAGACGATCCGGTTTTCCCGGTCAACCAGATATACGCCGTCTTCCAGACAATCCAGGATTGCCTCGTAAATCTCCGGCGACTGCCATCCAGACAGTTCCTCCACAACTTTCTCTTCGGGCGACAGGTGCGGGAGTCTTAACGCTGTTTCCCAACTCGCTTCGGAGGGGTAGACCAATCGTTTGGTGAGGATTCGCTACTGGCGGGCGTGGTGCAAGACATATTCGGCGCTTAGAGGACGGCCGTCCCTGACCGGTACCCGCACGAGCATTTCAAAAGCAGGCGGCGGTCCCCCGGCCTTGGACCAACCTTGTGGCAAGTCGCGCAGGATCCTCCCATTGGTCAGGTACTCGGTTGCGCCGAGCGTTCCTTCGCTGGTAGAACCAGCCACTACAAGCCAGTGCGATCCCGGGGCACGGCCCGGCAGGAAGCTGATCAAGGCGTAAACCTCTTTCGGTTCGTACCCTGCCAGTCCCATCTTCGCCTCGTACAGCGTCCGCTCACCGGATGCGGGAGCAAGGTTTTCGACGGCCAAAAACAGCCGGCCTGAGGGACCCCGCTGGCGGACAAAGCGAAAGTCCGAGGCGTTCCCGCGCGCCAGGTTCACGGCATCCATGCCGGGAGCCCCCAGCAGCAGCACGTTGCTCTCTTCGAGTTCCTGCCTGCCCAGACTGGACCAGGGCCGCACTTCAAAACCGTGGGCTCGGCTAGCCAGATGGCGTCCGATCAGCGCAGCGGAAAGCGCCTCGCCGGAACCGGTTATACCAGCGGCCGGGTAAAGAGCTTCCGAATGAGCCATTTCCGGGTTGACCAGAAGGCGCTTGAGGCTTTCAGGCTCCGTGGAACTCAGCGTACCGCGCGATCCGTCTTTCAGGCGTAGCAGATTGCCGTTGGAGTCTTCCACTAGCGGCAGGCCGCAAATGGCCAGGATCGTCCGGCGCGAATCGTGGAGAAACGGAGCGAGGATCGCGTTGGCCGTCTCGCCTGATCCGGAAGTAGACGCCATCCGGGCCCGGTGTAGAGGCCATATCAGATAGAGCCCCCAGACCAGCAGCAAGAAACCTATGGCAAGACCCGCTATGAAGATGGCCGGAAGTGCCCGGCGCAGGCTTCGCTCGGGCCGGACGAACCGGGGCAGGTACTGGCCGCGGGGAATCTCGATCCAAACCGGTTCGTGGCCGCCCTCGGCGCGGTAATGGCCGGCGAGCTTCCTGCGCACGCGGCGGGCGCAGGATCGAACCAGCGGGTCCAAACGTGGATCGAAGTCGGGTGGCTGTCCCAGCGCCCTAGTCGCGATGATGTGTTCGGTCAGCACCCCGGCCTCGCCGCGAATCACCTTCTCCGCGGTAAACTCCAGGAAATCCCTGAGCTGCGAATTACCGGCAATGCCGGCCACCGCCAGCGCCCGGTTCAGCGCCAACTTCTTCTCTTCGCTGGTTATGTTCGCGTTCATCTCGCGCCCATGGGTCCGTCCTGCCGCCGGCAGGCGCGGAACAAGCGTACATTATACCTTCCGGGCAAGGAATCGCCGCCGTGGGATCGCGTGTTACGCTCGAATTATGGGGTTCGAGAATTCCTTTTTCGCCCGCCGTTACGGCATTACGGGGCGCGATCTCGACCAGTACCTGTCGGAGGCGCTCGCGCGCGGGGCCGACTATGCGGACCTGTACTTCGAGTACGTGGCAACGAGTCACATCTCGCTCGATGAGTCCATCATCAAGGGCGCCACGGAAGGCGTTTCGCTTGGTGTGGGCGTCCGCGTGGTTTCCGGCGAGCGTACCGGATACGCGTACACGGACGACCTCGTGCCGGATAAAATCCGTGAAGCCGCCCGGGTGGCCGCCTGCATCGCCGACGCGCCGGCCAAGGTCGAAAAGGTAGGATTGCAGCCAGTTGCCGCGCACAAGCTCTACGAGGTGGCCCTGGCGCCGACAGAGACGTCTTTCAAGGAACGCGCGGCCCTGGTCGAGCGCGCCGACAAGGCCGCCCGCGCCTACGATCCGCGCATTTTCCAGGTACAGGCCACTTACGCCGACAGCCTGCGCCACGTGATGGTGGCATCGAGCGATGGCGCGCTCGGCGTGGACCGCCAGCCGCTGGCCCGCCTCAGCGTGGCCGCCCTGGCCCGCGCCGATTCCGGCACCCCGCAGCGGGGCTATGCCGGAGGCGGCGGCCGCATGCCCCTGGATATCTTCCTGACCGACAAGACTCCGGAGCGTTACGCGCGCGAAGCCGCGCGTCAGGCCATCGTACAACTGGACGCCGTGGAGGCCCCGGCCGGTGAAACCACTGTCGTGCTGGGCCCCGGCTGGCCCGGCATCCTGCTGCACGAAGCCGTGGGACACGGGCTCGAAGCCGACTTCAACCGCAAGGGCGTCTCCGCCTTCAGCGGGCGCATCGGCGAACAGGTGGCGAGCCCGCTCTGTACGGTGGTCGACGACGGCACTATCCCCAGCCGCCGCGGCTCACTCAACGTGGACGATGAGGGCGCTCCCACCACGCGCACCGTGCTTATTGAAAAGGGCGTTCTGCGCGGATACCTGCAGGACAAGCTCTCCAGCCGCATCATGGGCGCGAAGCCTACCGGCAACGGCCGCCGCGAAGGCTACCAGCACATCCCCATGCCGCGCATGACCAACACGTTCATGCTGGCCGGCGAAAGCGATCCCGAAGAGGTGATCCGCTCGGTCGCGCGCGGCATCTACTGCGCCACTTTCGGAGGCGGCCAGGTGGACATCACCAACGGCAGCTTCGTGTTTTCGGCCTCCGAGAGCTACCTGATCGAGGATGGCCATATCACGCGCCCGGTGAGGGACGCCACTTTGATCGGCAACGGGCCGGAGGCCATGCGTCATGTGAGCATGGTGGCGAGCGACTTGGCGCTCGACGAAGGAATCGGGACCTGCGGCAAGGAAGGCCAGAGCGTCCCCGTCGGTGTGGGCCTGCCGACCGTCAGGATCGATCGCATGACCGTGGGCGGAACAAAATGAATCCGAGCGTGAATAATCTGGAAGAACTGGCGGCCGGGGCAGTGCGCCTGGCGCGGGAACTCGGCGCTTCCGACGCCGAGTGTACTGTTTCTGCAGGCGACGAATTCACCACCAACGTGCGCATGGGCCAGGTGGAGAGCTTGAAGGAATCCGGCTCGCGCGGAGCCGGCATCCGCGTGTTGAAAGGCCTTCACACCGGCTCGTCCTACACGTCGGATCTTTCCGGCGAGGGCATCCGGCGAATGGTCCAGGCGGCGCTCGACCTGGCTTCGATCACGAGCGAAGATCCGCACGCCGGTCTGCCCGAACCCGAGGAGTTGGGCCGGATCGATGCAGACCTGAAACTCTACAACGACGACATCGCGTCCATCGAAACCGCCCGGAAGATCGAACTGGCGCGGGAAACCGAACGCGCCGCGCTCGATTTCGATCCGCGCATCACTAACAGCGAGGGCGCTTCGTTCGATTCCTACACCGGCCAGCGCGTTTTCGCCAACTCACGCGGGTTCCTGGGTTCGTACCGCGGCAGCCAGTGCTCGTTATCCACCGTTCCCGTGGCGAGCCAGGACAACTCCATGGAGCGCGACTACTGGTACAGCGCCGCGCGCAGTTTTGCCGCCCTGGAGAAGCCCGCCGGCATCGGCCGCATTGCCGCCGAGCGCGTATTGCGACGCCTGGGCGCCCGCAAGGTGCCTACCCAGAAGGCCGCCGTGATCTTCGAACCGCGCACCGCGCGCACGCTCATCGAACACATCTTTGAAGCAGTGCACGGCGAAGCCATCTACCGGCAGGCCTCGTTCCTGGCCGGAAAGATCGGCTCCAGCATCGCCTCCGAGCGCCTCACGGTGATCGATGACGGGACGCTTCCGGGCCTTTTCGGATCGGCCCCGTTCGATGATGAGGGCGTTCCCACGCGCCGCACGCCGGTGATCGAGCGCGGCGTGCTGAAGAACTACCTGCTCAACACCTACACCGCCCGCAAGCTCGGCATGAAGACGACCGGGAACGCCAGCCGGGGGCTGGCCGGGAACGCCGGGATCAGTCACAGCAACCTGTTCGCCGAGGCCGGACCGCTCCCGCCGGCCGAAATCGTCAAGAGTGTCCGCCGTGGACTTTTTGTGACCGAACTCATCGGTTTTGGTGTCAATATTGTTACGGGAGATTATTCCCGCGGCGCCGCCGGAATCTGGATAGAGAATGGGGAGTTCGCCTACCCGGTCTCCGAGGTGACTATCGCCGGCAATCTGGGTGAAATGTTCGCCTCCATCGAAGCGATAGGCGACGACCTGGAGTTCCGCGGGTCCACGGCCGCGCCAACGATCCTCATCGGGGAGATGACCATCAGTGGCAGCTAATACCGCAGTCGAGCGCCGGGGCCCCTCCAAGGCTTTGCTGGCCTCCATCGTGATTCTGCTGGCTGTGGGCGGCGGGGCGTTCTGGTACCTGGAGCGCCTGGCCAAGCAGCCGCCCTCCACCGGACCCGCGCTGACCGCTGAAGCCCGGGACTACGTACGCTACCTCAAGCTCAGCGGCGTCGAGATGAAAGCCACGGAAAGCTACATGAAGCAGACCGTGGTCGAGATCACCGGGCTGATCGCGAATAATGGCAACCGTCCCGTGCGAACCGTGGAGCTGAATTGCGTGTTTTACGACAGCTATGGGCAAGTGGTGCTGCGCCAGCGCGTGGCCATCGTGCGCCCCAACATCGGCCTGCAGCCCGGTGAGAACCGCAATTTCCGCCTGCCGTTCGACGATCTGCCCGAAAGCTGGAACCAGGGCATGCCACAGCTCGTGATCGCGCACATCAAGTTCGACTGACCTCCTCTCATGGCCCGCGTTCTTCTGGTGGACGACGATCCGGATCAGCTCGAGATTCGCCGGTTGCTATTCCAACAGGCCGGCCACGAGGTATGCGCGGTCCCGAATCCGGCCCAGGCCTTGGAGGCGTTCTGCCACGACGAGCCGCAACTGGTGGTCACCGACCTGCGCCTGCCCGAGACCGCCGACGGCCTGGCGCTGATTCGTGCGTTGCGCGAGCGTTCGCCTTCCGTGTGCATCGTCGTGCTCAGCGGTTGGCCCGCCGACCTCGACCACCTGCCCGAAACCGGCCTGGTGGATGCCGTCGTAAGCAAACCCCCGCGCACGGACCGCTTGCTGGCGCTGGCGGCGAAGCTCACCCTTTGGATGATCGCCGCGTTAACGACCTTCGCGCCGGTTGCGAGCGCCGCGGAGCTGGTGGCGGATCTCGAAATCACGTCCAGCAGCATGGAGCGCGTGGAACTATCCCTCGATGGCGCTCCTGTCCAGCACGTGATGGCGTACCCCGGCTACGCGAAACAGCCCGTGCCGGTCTTCTTCTCCACCGCCGGACCGGCCGGGCGGCACATCAGGACCAAGCACTCGCCTGGCATCCAGGTTGAAGTCGCCAATCTTCGCGAAGTGGCGCCCGGCGATGAGTCCTATTTGCCGCTCGCCTACGCCCCCATTGTGCATGCGCGCGCCGACACCATCGAGAACATGAGCGATGCGCCCGTGGTGGCCTACTGCGAGCGCCTCACCGAAGGCGGCGTGACGCTACTCCAGTACACCATGGTCTTCACCAACGAAGACGGTGGAACTTCCACCCGGGGCCTGATGGCGCGCTGGGGGCGCACGACCGACATCGAGTACATCTACCGCGCGTATCTGAAACCCGACGGCAGCCTACTGCGAGCGACAATCCAAGGGCGCGGCCACAAGGAAATCGAATTCGAGGGCCGTCGCGACGGCCGGCATCCGTTGCTGATTCCCGTCACGCGGAACAACATGGTGTCGGGTGAAGCCACTTCGCCGGCGCGCTTTCAACTGGCTCCGCAGGTGGTTGATCTCTCGTCCAGTTCCCGCGAGCTGGTCATGGACCGGAACCCGTTCCTGTACCGGGTGGCCAGCGAGGAGCTTTCCCGCGAAGAAAAACTGCGGCCATTCGGCACGGTGGATGGCGAGAAGATCGGCGACCCGCGCAATTACGTTTATATCGAGGCGAAGATCACGAATCGCGGCTCCGCCGTGGCCGCCCTGGTGCGCCTGAAGGGTGAGAACCGCCTGCGCAGCTCGCACCTGGGCCGCGCCGGTTTCGCCATCGAGCGCGACGGACGGGTGCGCACGACCGTGGAACTGCCGCCCGCGACCGCGCCCGAGCGCGTGGACGCGATCGGCTTCGAATGCCTCGTGGTAGCGCCGTCAAGGAATGCGCCGCTGCCCGACGCGGGCTTGTGCCGAATCGAACGCGTCAACAAGGCGTTCTTCCTGGATAGAGACTACCGCCCGGGCGCCTCGTTTTTCGAAATGACGAAGCCCGTCGAAATCCCGGCCGGACAGATTGTCGAATTCACGGTGCGTTGACCATGGACCTGCGCGTCAAAGTGATCCCGAAAAGCTCGAAAAACGAAGTGGCCGGCTACATGGCCGACGGAACCTTGAAGGTGAAGATCGCCGCCGCACCCGAAAAAGGGAAGGCCAACGCCGCACTGTGCAAATTCCTGGCCCAGCATTTCGGGGTCCCGGCGCGCAACGTCGAGATCCTTAGCGGCGAAACCAGCCAGCACAAGCACATCCGCATCGCGGGTAAGTGAATCGCTCGACTACTTGACGAGTGCGGGGCTTTGTTCAGCCTTCCGCGCGCGTTCGTACGCCGCCGTGAGCTTGCGGGCGATCTTGTCGGCCACGTCCGCGCTGGCGCCGCGGAACTTGCCGCCCATGCTTTCTTCAATGGCGGACCAGATGACGTCGCCGTCCTTGGTGACCAGGCGCACTGACGCCGTGGCCTCGTGCTTGCGTTCGGCGATGCGCGTGGATTCTTGCTCGCCCACCGAGGCCCCCAGGTTGCGGCTCGCCTGCCGGGACGAGCCAGAGCTGTAACTCGATCCGCGCCCCACCTGAACGCGTGCGTCGATGCTGTCATTGGATTGGAAGGTGTCGGTAAAAACCAGGTCCTCGGCCGAACCGCGCAGAAAGGTGTCGGCGCGTTCCGCGTTTTCGGTTATCACGAACAGCTTGGTCGACTCCAGACTCGCGATGATCATGTCGCGCAAGTGCGCGGCCGTTTCGCCTCCGTTGAAGCGGTCCACAAAGACGCGGCGGACACTCAGAAGTTGGCGCAGCGCTTGGTCCTCTCTCCCGGGGGCGGGAGCCTGCTGTGCCGTGGCCATGGCGGCAACCGCAAGCAGCAAAGCCAAGCCGCGCATCACCCCTTCCCCGCCTTGCGCGCTTCGTCATCCTGGAACGTGACCTTGCGCCCGGTGCGCGCCTCCAGGCTGACCAGCAGGGCGCGTATGTCGTTCTTGTCCACGCGGAAAATCATGGCCTGCTGCCGTCCCGCTTCGTCGCTGTAGCCCACGGTGAGGAAATGCGCCCGTTTCTTGCTGAGCATGAACATGGGGGAAATGACGATCGCCATCGCCAGGCGGCGGTCCACTTTCTGGCCATATTCGAGCAGGTTCACGCGTTCATAGGGAACCTGCACGGTCAACTCGCGTGTGCGGAAGAACAGGTACTGCTCGTGGGTGGTATCAAGAGCGCCGCCAGGCTTCCCGGCAAGCGCGGCGACGGTTCCGCCCACATACTCGGCACGGGAGCCGGCGTCGGCGGCCGTCACCAGAAGCGCCAGCAGGCACAGGCAGCCATGGAGACACAGCTTGCAGTGCGACACACAATGTAGTGCGCCGGGGAAGGATAAACTCTCGCCCTTACTTGTGAGCGGCGGCGGCGAGGCGGGCTTGAGCCCGCTTCATGGCGTTCAGCGCGCGGGCGACGTCCAGGTTGGCGTCGGGGTGCGCCAGGCGCTCGGTGGCGCGGTTCAGCGCGTCCTGGGCGCGCTTGGCGTCGATCTCATCGGCTTTTTCGGCGTGGGTGGCCAGGACGCGCACGCGGTCGGGCAGCACTTCCGCCCAACCGCCGTCCACGGCCAGGTACTTGCGCGTGCCGTTGGGCATCACGAAAGCAAGCTCGCCGGATCCGAGTTCGGCCAGCAGCGGCGAATGCCCCGGCATGATGCCCAGATAGCCGTTCGATGCCGGCACCTGCGCCTCGATGACATCGGCGCGGATCAGCAGCCGCTCGGGCGTGGCGATTTCGAGTACGAAGGTATTCGCCATGGCGCTTCCAGCTTACGCGTTGGCCTTCTTCAACTGCTCGGCGTGCTCGAGCACGTCGTCGATGGTCCCCTTCATGTAGAAGGCCTGCTCGGGGATGTCGTCGTGCTTGCCGTCGCAGATCTCCTGGAAGCCCTTGATGGTGTCGGCGAGCTTCACATAAGCGCCCTTGAAGCCGGTAAACTGTTCGGCCACATGGAAGGGCTGCGACAGGTACTTCTGAATCTTACGGGCGCGCGACACGGTGAGGCGATCCTCATCCGACAGCTCGTCGATGCCGAGGATGGCGATGATGTCCTGCAAGTCCTTATAGCGCTGCAGGATCTGCTTCACTCGCTGGGCCGTCTGGTAGTGCTCCGCACCGACCACCAGCGGATCCAGAATGCGCGAAGTGGAAGCCAGCGGATCGACGGCCGGGTAGATGCCCAACTCGACGATGGCGCGCGAAAGGTTCGTGGTGGCGTCCAAGTGGGCGAACGTGGTGGCGGGAGCGGGATCCGTGTAGTCGTCGGCGGGCACGTAGATGGCCTGCACCGAGGTGATGGACCCCTTCTTGGTCGAAGTGATGCGCTCCTGCAACTCGCCCATTTCCGTGGCCAGGTTGGGCTGATAACCCACGGCCGACGGCATACGTCCGAGCAGGGCCGACACTTCCGAACCGGCCTGCGTGAAACGGAAAATGTTGTCGATGAACAGCAGCACGTCCTGGCCTTCTTCATCGCGGAAGTACTCGGCCGCGGTCAGGCCGGTGAGCGCCACGCGGAGACGGGCT